>JACPSL010000010.1 GCA_016193285.1 Candidatus Melainabacteria bacterium | reverse complement strand
TTGGTGGAACAGAGTATGCCTTTAAGCAATTACAACTACCAATGCCAGGAATTAATATGTAGGCCATCTATTTTTGTTTAAACTTTAATATTTTCAAGAATTACGCCTTTTCTCGAGATTAATTTTCAAAGTTGCGTAAATAGAAGTCTATAAAATCTTTGTTAGTCTTTTATTTTCCTTAACTTTAAATCCATTCCCAGAAAACCGTCCAAGTGAACTCGTTATATAATCTCTATTTAGCTCAATTGATACCCAACGCCTTTTTAACTCTTCAGATGCAAATCCTGTGACATTGCTTCCTCCAAACGGATCAAGAACAATATCATTCTTTTTAGTTAAGAATTTAACAAAGAATTCTGCGATCTGCACCGGCATTCTTGCGGGATGAGGAATAATATTTTTACTTCTACAAAAATCAAGATATGGATTTTTTGATGAGACATTAGAAACAGTCAAAACATTCGGTGGTATAGCTCCCCCATTGTTTTTACAAAAAGATTTCTTTCCAATCTTATGTTCAGATGGCCTTATTCCTGAATTATATTTGCCATCTTTAAGAAGTTTCTTCATATGTTTGCTGTACTCAACAAGTATTCTCTTATTATTTGCATCTGGATATGGAGTTTTACTTAACCACCATATTCTTGTAAAAGCATCTTTAACACGTATTCTATCAACTGTTACCCATTGTGCAGGAGAAGGTAATCTTGCTGGGTTATAGCATATAAACTCTTGGCACAAATGCAAATTAGCAGATTGCTTAAACTTAAGCAGTGCTTCCATAGGTAAGGTTGAAACAGTAGGAGAACCTGGTGTCCAAGCATTTCCTAATTCAATAACAATAGAGCCATGCGGAGCTAAAAAATCTGAGAATAGTAATGCCAAATTAGACAACCATTTCAGATATTGCTCTCCAACAAGATTACCGTACCTTTTTTTTCTGTTCAAAGGAAAAGGTGGGGAGGTGAAAATAAGTTTTACTTTGCCCTTTAATTTTCTTAATTTTGCTGACTGTAATACTGCTTCGCAAGAACCAAGATAATATTTCCCTTGTTTTGTTGAATAACAGACACCACTATTTAATTTTTTATTTATACTACGCATACTTAATATCTTCTAGTTAATTTTACAATGAAATTGTCTATTAAATTACCAACTTTGCATTTCCTTTATAACTTCCTCCTGACTAGTCATCAAATACCCCTGTGTAGTCTTCAAATCAGCATGTCCTAATGCAAGTGAAATTATATTAATTGGTTTCCCAGAATTTGCAGCAACCGTAGCAAACGTTCTTCTAAGTCCATGTAAATTAATATCAAACCCTACTCTTTTAGCTAATCTCTTTACCTTGTGAAGCAGAACATCTCTGTCAATTTTCACAGGTTCTTTATTTAAGTTAGAATAAGTCACAAAGAAATTATCTGGTTTTGTTTTTGGTCTAAGCTTTAAATAAGAAACCAAGATTTCATGTAACCGATTAGAGATTCCCACAAACCTATTCTTTTTACCCTTGCCCAGATAAACGAACAGTTTTCTGTTTACCAGATCTACATCTTGTAATCTAAGATTAATTAACTCACTTGCCCTTAGACCAGTGAAACCTATCGTTGCAATCGTTGCAACGTTGAGTAATACATCATACCCACTTTGGCAGTGGTATTTTTTACCAGCTTCTTCTAATAGCTTTTCAAATTGTTCAAGTGTGCAATGCAGTCTCTTTGCTGGATAAACCCTCTTAGGCTTAGCTTTTTTCAGCTCCGTAAGTAAACTCTCCGTTGCTACTTTCCTAGCTATTAAAAACCTTACAAAAGACCTTAAAGCTTTGTAAGTATTGTCTCTTACAGAAAAGCTTTTAGGATCTGTTTGACTAAAGACATCCCTTAGATTATCCAGGCTAATAACTGGCTCAGGCTTAAATCTTCTTGGAATATTGTTTAAGAAGAAATTTAAGTACCGTCTATTAGTATCAATTGTATTTTCACTTAAAGGCTTACCGATTAATAAGCCATTTCTAGACCATAAAATCCATTCATCTTGAAATTGCTTAACAGCTTTCAAGTCAGAAAGTGATTTGCTTTCTTCTTTCTTACTTTTAAAATCCCTTTTCCAGTCAAAGTAGTTTTGCAGCGGTACTACATAAGTAAAACCTCTACGTCTTGGTACTGTTATTGCTGGTAATTCTCCTGAACTGGCTAACCTTTGAACTGTTTTTACAGAAACTCGTAATTCCCTTGCAATTTCAGCAAGAGTTAACACATCCTTCATTACATCCTCCAGTTACGAGGACATACGAGGACACGAGAGACGATATATCGTTTTTCTAATTATTGCTTAAAAGATTAAAACTGGCGGGGCCGACGAGACTCGAACTCGCGACCTCATGCGTGACAGGCATGCGTTCTAACCAACTGAACTACGACCCCAGGAAAAACGATACGGCGAATAAAGAGAAAAATTAAAAGTCAGGATTCAAAAAATAAAAACATATTTAATTATAGCTTACCCTTATTTATTATTTCTTCATCCTCTTTCTTCCATGCTGGATCTACTGGATGTAAAAGTTCTCTTAAAACTGAATTGTCGCCTGCTATAAATTCTGTGCAATCTTTTAAATCTTTTATAAGTATGTTGATCCTCAAATTCTAAATTGTAATATATTAAAGATCTAAAGAAGATGCTTTACTACTTTATTTGCTAGACTTTTGTAAAGATATAAATCAATGGGATATTCCCAATATTAATTCTTTGATCTAAGCTATTTTCCTGGCTAGTCAAAGGAGAATAGAGGGAAAAACCATGAGCAAAAAAGTTATCATTGCAGCGTTTCTTTCAAGTATTGTTGGCATAGTTATTTTTTATCTTGTAGCTGACTTGCTTGGAACACAAATACTTTTAAAAAATTGTTACTGTGCACAAGAAGGATTACTCAGACATCCTAATTTACTTTCAAGGGATCCAAACAGGGCACTTAAATATTTTGTTGCATTTTTACTTACAAATACTTTGTGGGCTTATGTGTTTTCTGTAAGGCAAAATGCATTTAGTGGTTCAGGTATTGAAAAAGGAATTAAGTTTTTTCTTTTATTATGGTTTCTAACAATTCCTGTTCATTTCTGGTCGTGGATATTCATTACTTACTCAAAAAAGATACTCCTCTATAATGTTTTTGTTTACTACCTTGCTCTCTTCTTAGGTACAGGAGTAGTAATCGGAAAAGTTTGCTCAGAAAAGTAATATATTAAAGATTCAAAATTGCTTTTTCTACTGCATCTTTTGGAGAAGATGCTTTAACAATATCAGTAGAAATATTTTCCCATTGACTTTTTAGTGAAATTACTTTCTTATGTAAACTTAATGCATAAGAAAGCTCAGACAATGTTCCATAACCGCCACCAATCATAATAATTGCACTGCCAGAGTTTTGGACTATAAAATTTCTTGCTAAATTTATCCCGCTTGGAATGACAATATCTAGATATTCATTTGCGTTACTTACATCTCGTTCTGGTAAAAATGCCAACCGTTAGTCCTTTATTTTTTTTTGCACCTTTACAGGCAGCTTCCATTACTCCGCCTCTTCCTCCACAGATAAGTACATAACCTTTTTTTGCAATTTCAGAACCTACTTCATATGCGAGAGCATAAACTTCACTACCTGTAACATTATTGCCAACAACAACAATTTGTTTTTTAAGAGAACTCATGGTTATCATTTTATATTTTATTTCTGTGGCAAGAAGAGTTTAGTGATTTTAATAGCAAAAACCTTTATGTAGTACTCTCTTTACAAACATTTGTGGTTAGAATGTAGACTATGCGAATTGTAATTACAGGCGGAGCAGGTTTTATTGGTTCACATTTGGTAGATAAATTTCTTTGGCTTGATCACCAGATTGTTGTTTTTGATAACTTAATTACTGGTAAAACTGAAAATCTAACCTTACATAAAAATCTAACTTTTATTGAACAAAATGTTTGTAAATATCTTGAGATAGATGGTAAGGTTGATTGGGTTTTGCATTTTGCAAGCCCGGCATCACCAGCTGATTTTAAAACATTACCAATTCAAATTTTAAAAGCAGGTTCAAGCGGCACAATAAACTCGCTTGGTCTAGCAAAAGCAAAAAAAGCAAAATTTTTTCTTGCAAGTACATCAGAAGTTTATGGAGATCCTCTTGAACATCCTCAAAAAGAAACATATGTTGGAAATGTAGATCCTATTTCTGAACGCTCCGTATATGATGAAGCAAAACGTTTTGCAGAAGCTACTACAATAGCGTATCACCACTTTCATAAGATTAATGTAAGAATCGCAAGGATTTTTAATACTTATGGTCCTCGCATGAGACCTGATGATGGAAGAGTAATTTCAAATTTTATTTATCAAGCACTCACAAATAAACCATTAACAGTTTACGGAGATGGTTCTCAAACAAGAAGTTTTCAGTATATTTCTGATTTAGTGGAAGGAATACTAAGATTAATGGATGCAGATTATAACTTACCAATTAATCTTGGGAATCCAAATGAGTTTACAATCTTAGAGTTGGCAAATATCATAAAAAAACTTACAAGTTCAAAGAGTGAAATTGTTTTTAAACCCTTGCCTGATGCAGATCCCAAACGTAGAAGGCCAGATATTACAAGAGCAAAACAAATTTTAAAATGGGGGCCAAAGATTTTGCTGGAAGATGGGCTAAAGAAAATGATTGATTATTATAAATCATTATTACAATTACAAAAATGAAAGTATTAATCTCGGCAGATTTAGAAGGTGTAAGTGGTGTATGTCATCCTGATCAAATTTATCCTAATGGAAAATCTTACAAAGAAACACTTATTAGGTGGTCAAAAGAGTTAAATGCAATTACAGCTGGTTTAAAAGAATCTGGCATAAAAGAAATTGTAATAAATGATTCTCACAACCACATGAGAAATTTAGATAATTCACTTGTTCCTGAAGTTGAGGTTGTTTCTGGCTGGCAAAGACCCTTCTCAATGGTTTCAGGAATAGAAAAAAATTTTGATGCAGTGTTTTTTACAGGTTATCATGCCATGGCAGGCTCAAAATCTACTCTTAGTCATACTTACCGCCCAAGAATAATAAAACAAGTTTTATTAAATAAAATACCTGTAGGTGAAGTAGGTTTAAATGCTGCGCTAGCAGGACATTTTAATGTACCTGTTGTTTTTGTTTCAGGAGACGAAGAAACATGTTTTGAAGCACAAAATTTACTTGAGAGCCAAATTATTACAGTTCAAACTAAAAAAGGTCTAAGCAGATACTCTGCACTGTCATATCCTTTTGAAACAAATTTATTAAATTTAAAAGAAGGAGCAATTAAAGCAATTAAAGAAAAAGTTAAATGGAAAGTTTTTAAAATAAATTCTCCAACAACAATTACAATTACTTTTGCAGAAACGAACCATGCTGATTCATGTGAGCTTATTCCAAATGTAAAAAGAATTAGTGATAATCAAGTTGAATTTACAGATAAAGATTACTCTATAGTGTTTAAGTGCTTTTTAGCAATGGGAGTATTAGCTGCTTCAAGAGATGAGGTAATAACATAATTAGCATTGTTACTTTTTTTCTAATCTTTTTCGAGCAATATCCCTTACAGTTTCAAAGTCATCTTTAAGTAGTTTTTTTAAAACATCAATAGGAGTGCTTGGATTTTGTCCTACTGTTTCTCTTACCACTGGAAAGTAATTTTGGCTTAGCTTGGCTAAAACAACAGTCGGAGTGTTCTTATGGCTTGCTAACCCAACTGCAAACCCCATATATTCGTCACTTTGAAAGGTATTGTATCTGTTTATTCTTTCATCCTGACTTAGCTTTAGTAGAATCTCGCTTGGTGTATTTTCGTTCTTAACTAAGGCTCTCCTTACTAAAACTGATTCATCTCCTGATAAATGTTTTAGGATCTTGATACTTGCATTTGGATGTTGTGCTACAGAGCTACGTACATTTTCATTGCTATCATGTAAAAGTATTTCTAAGGCTTTAAGTTCAGTCTTTTGATGTCTGGCAACGCTCTTTCGTACGTCGTCAAATTTATCTTCAGCAAGCAATTCTAAAATTTCTGGTGCTATAGCTTTATTCTCGGCAACATAAGCTCGTACATAATCATTATCATCTTTAGCAAGTACTTCTAATACTTTTTTGGGTGTATTTCGGTGAATAGCAACACAACGTCGTACATAATTATCTTTATCTTTATGAAGCTTCTCTAGAATTTGTGACGTAGCATAAGAATTACGTGCAACCTCGGTTCTTACCTCATGAGCCAGATCATCACATAATCTTTCTAGAATTTGTGACGTAGCATGAGAATTACGTGCAACCTCGGTTCTTACCTCGTGAGCCAGATCATCACATAATCTTTCTAGCGTTTTTGTATCAATAATCTGTGATGCAGCAACAGTTCTTACATGAATTTCTTTATCAGTGCTTAGCTTTATTCTTACATCCTCTAGGCAATTGGGATTTTTAGCAACAAGAGCTCTAATTTCAGGGTTACTTTCAGTGCTTAATATTTTTAATATACTGAGTGGAGTTACAAAATTATTTGCTAATCCAATTTTTACAGCGTCAGATTTTTCCTCAGAAGAAAGTTTGATCAAATATGCTACGGGTGTATGGTGACAAGCTGCGATTTGTTTTTTTATATGCATTCCATAGGACTCAGGAAAGATTTCTACATCCATTAAAAGAAAAATATCATCTAGAAATTGGTTTTGATGCTTCTCTATTGCTTTATCGATATAAATCTCTAAATTAGAAAAATTGAAGGAAGCCCTATATTTATTTTCAAGTTTTTGCATAGCTGTTTCCATTAGTGAATTCCTGATTTCAAAAGTAACTCTTCTTTTTACCTCTGCAGACCCTTCTTGCTTTGCTTTTAATAATTCTCTTAAAAAGAATTCTAAATCCTTTCTTCCGCTATTGTTTTTAGTACCTATAACATCTAATAGCTTTTGTCCTTTGCTAATTAATTCTTTTGCAGCTTTTTGTCTTATATTAAATACATCTGAATCTAAATCTTCAATAAGTAGTTTTATGTGCTCTTCTTCACTACTAGCAGTCTTTTGGGGAGCAGTTACTGCAGGAATACTTGAAATAAAATTAACTTTTAATTGATAAATCACTCTTATATAAAGGTAATATCAGACTAAAATTAACTTTGATTACATTAATTTCTTTTAAGCATTTAAATGCTTTTTAAGAACAGGTTAAAAATATGTTCACTGAATACATTTAGAGATGAAGTAATTACATAATTTGTAGGGGCGTAGCATGCTACGCCTCTATACAGCCCCTACACAGGTTTAATGTAAATGTGTTAAATTATATGCTCTATGGCTACACTCAAAAAGAAAAAGAAAAAATTACACACTCAAATCAAACTTCAGATTGAAGCAGGAAAAGCAAATCCAGCTCCACCAATTGGTCCAGCACTTGGTCAACATGGTGTAAACATTATGGCTTTTTGTAAGGAATACAATGAAAAGACAAAAGATAAAGCAGGACAAATTATTCCAGTTGTAATTAATGTCTACGAAGACAGATCATTTGATTTTATAACTAAGACACCACCAGTATCAGACATGATTAAAAAGAAATTAAAAATTGAAAAAGGCTCAGGAATTCCAAACCGTGAAAAAGTCGGCAAGTTAACTAAAGCTCAAGTCGAAGAAATTGCAAAAGATAAAATGCCTGACCTAAATGCACTTGATATTAAAGCTGCAATGAATATTGTGATGGGAACTGCTAGAAGCATGGGAGTTACAATAGAAAATTGAGAATTGAGAATTGTCAAATAAGGAAATCAAAAATCGAAAAATGCAAACCTTAACAAAACGTAAAAAACAAATCAATGAACTTTTAGGAGATAAAAAACTTTATACTCCCAAAGAAGCAATATCTAAAATTAAAGAAATCTCAGAAAAAGTAAAAACAAAGTTTGATCAAACTGTAGAACTCTCTGTAAGACTTGGAATAGATGCTAAACAAAGTGATCAACAAGTAAGAAGTTCAGTACCACTTCCAGGCGGAACAGGGAAAAAAATAAAAATCGCGGTAATTACAAAAGGTGAAAAAGTAAAAGATGCTGAAAAAGCAGGTGCTGACATTGTAGGTTCCGAAGAACTCATTGGAAAGATTGGAGGAGGGTGGCTTGATTTTGATAAGTTAGTTGCAACTCCAGATATGATGAGCCAGATGGCAAAGCTTGGTAAGCTTCTTGGTCCAAAAGGTTTAATGCCAAATCCAAAGGACGGAACTGTTTCAAATGATTTAACTAAAGCAATTAAAGAACTAAAAGCAGGTAAGGTTTCTTTTAGAGCTGAAAAAGATAGTGGTATAGTTCATATACCAATTGGAAAAATTTCTTTTGACAAAGGAAAATTGTTGCAAAACTTTAGTGCTGTAATGGATGCAATTAATCGAGTTAAACCACCTAGTGCAAAAGGAATTTATTTAAGATCAGTTTATATAAGCTCAACAATGGGACCAGGATTAAAAGTAGATCTTTCATCACTTGATGAATTGCATGAGCATCATTAAAAATCGAAAATCAATATGAAACTTTAAGGCTCTATTGTGGTAAATAAAGCTGATAGAAAAGTACTATATAATTAGTTGCGTATGGATAAAACACTAAAACTTTATATTGATACTTCTGTCTGGAATTTTGCACTTGAAACTGAAAGACCGGATAGCATAGTTACTTATGAATTTTTAAAGAGTGTAAGTAATAATAACGAATATTCACTATTTATTTCTGATCTGGTCGAAGCTGAAACCAACGATGCACATGGTAAAAGGAAAGAAGGACTTACAAAATTAATAGATATTTTTAAACCTACACTTGTTTATTCGGATGAAAGTGCATTAAAATTAGCTGACATTTATGTGACTGAAAAGCTTATACCAGAAACATTTAAAGATGATGCTATCCATATAGCAACAGCAACTGTAAATAATTGCGATTTTTTAATATCTTGGAATTTTAAACACATAGTTAAAGCAAAAGTGATTTGGGGTGTTCACTTGGTTAATCAGCGCGAAGGATTTGGCTTGATAGAGCTTGTTTCACCCAAGCTGTTTTTGGGTAAATAAGAGTATAATAACATTATGAATACAGAGCCAGAACCTATGAAACAAATACATGACATCCGTGAAAAAAATTATCACGAAACTAAGCACATGAATGCCAAGGAATATTTAGAACATACAAGGAAAAAAGCAGCTAAGTTTGAGGAATACAAAAAAACTGTAAAAGCCCCAAAGGATCTGGATGCTTTCTATCAAGAACTAAAGAGTGAAAGAAAAGCTAGCTAATCCCTGCCCTTGGCCAGAGTCGAACCGGCACGAGCTTGTTCAGCCCAACGGATTTTAAGTCCGTTGCGTCTACCATTCCGCCACAAGGGCAAAATCAGAAATCAGAGATCAGAGGAGCAGAATTTAAGGGTTTGAAAAGTACATTTATTAGTATACCTGAACATAATTATTGATTAATCTAAATAAAATACTGTTACAATTTTATGCTGCATATGTGCATATTCCAGTGCTTCTTTTAAAGTATGACTATCGTGATATAAGAAACAAATTAATTGATGGGCACTTTCTACAATTTCTCTGTTACAAATTCTACTTGCATCAGCTAATGTCATGTTTTGTCTATCTGGATGTTCTAGTACTCCTTTAATTCCAATCAATGCATTTTGTACATCTGTTGGTTGCTGACCTATTGTTTGAGGAAGAATTACTTCTAACTTACTTTGATCAGCTCTACAAGCACCTTTAATAACTGCAGAATTAACACCGCTAGAACCACCACTTGTTATAATTATGTTTCCACTTATAACTAATGCATAAGCTAAGATCTCTACTAATTGCTGGTGCGTTAAGGATAAGTTCCTGGTTCCAATTATTGCGATTTTTCTTGTGCCTATATTTTGTATTAGCTTTAGTTCTTCAACTAAAGTATCAATAGTAGGCATCGTTAATTGCCCAGTTCCACCCATACTTTTTTTCTCAGAGCTGTAAATTGTTTTAACTTCCTTCCACAATAATTGTTAATAAAATACTAATATATGATCTACAAAAATAATTTAAGTAATAAGTTGTATTCAAATATTAGCATTCAAGAAGATCTTTTTTCCTTACTAAACGAAAACCAGATTTTGGCAGTTACTCATGGCGACGGGCCACTGTTAATTGTTGCTGGAGCTGGCTCGGGTAAAACCAAGGTCTTGACTAACAGAATAGCTTTCTTAGTTTCTAATGGTTTTACACGAGAAAGTATTTTAGCAGTAACGTTTACAAATAAAGCTGCTTTAGAAATGAAAGAACGTTTGATTCAGCTTTTACCTAAAGAAGAAGTAAGTTCTCTTTGGGTAGGAACATTTCATAGTATTTGTGGAAGAATATTGCGTCATGACATACATAAGCTTAACTTTGAAAATGAAATAAATAAAAAATTAACAAATAATTTTGTAATCTATGATGAGTCAGACAGCACAAACTTAGTCAAGGAAGCAATTCAAGCACTTGACATGGATAAAAAAGTTTATGTGCCTAAAAATATTAGAGCATTTATTAGTTCTCTTAAATCTCAAGGCTATGATCCTAAAACTTTTGGTGACATTGCAAAAAATCATAGAGAAATAAAAATATCTGAGATATTTGATCTCTATCAAAAAGAATTAATAAAAAATAATGCTTTGGATTTTGATGACTTGCTTTTATATACAGTAAAACTTTTAGAGCAAAATAAAGAGATAAGACATTATTACCACAATAGATTTAAACATGTACTTGTAGATGAGTTTCAGGATACTAATTTAATTCAGTACGAATTAGTTCGATTGATTTCTGAAGGACTTACAAAAGAAGAAAGAAAAAATATCTCAGATAAAAGTAACATATGGAAAGGTAGAGGTATTGCAGTTGTTGGTGATGTTGATCAAAGCATTTATTCCTGGAGAGGGGCAGACTTTAGAATTATTTTAGGATTTAGAAATGATTTTCCTGAACATACTCTTATAAAACTTGAAAAAAATTATCGTTCTACTGAAACAATATTAAATGTTGCTGATTCAATAATTAAAAATAACAAAGAAAGAATTGAAAAGATTTTACTGCCATCAAAAGAAAAAGGCGAGAAAGTTATCTGCTTTGAAGCTTGTGATGAAGTTGAAGAAGCAAATTATGTAGCTAAGGAAACTCTAAGACTTTTAAAATCAAATTACAAATATAGTGATGTTGGAGTTTTATACAGAACCAATGCTCAAAGCAGGGTAATTGAAGAAGCATTGATTAAAAGAAACATTCCATATCAAATTGTAGGTGGCTTTAGATTTTATGAAAGAAAAGAAATTAAAGATGTAATTGCTTATCTAAAAGTTATTTATAACCCAAGTGATTCTGTTTCATTAAAAAGAATAATTAATGTACCTAAGCGTGGATTAGGTGCAACTACACTTGTAAAAATTGAAGAATTTGCAAATAAGAACAATTTTTCTTTGTACAAAACATTATTAGAAATATCTGATGTATCAGATCTGCCAGAAAAAACAATTGTTTCTGTTCAAAGCTTTACCCATCTTATTGAATATTTAAGAAAAGCTTCAAAGTCTCTTTCTGTAAGTGATTTACTAAGTGTACTTTTAAAAAAATCAGGGTATTGGGATGAACTTGAAGAAGAAGGCACTCTTGATTCAGAAGAAAGACTTGCTAATGTTCAGGAATTATTTTCATTCGCAAGTGAGTTTGAAGTAGGGGCAAGTCACGACTTGCCCCTACTGGGGGATTTTCTTACACAAATTTCTCTCTATACTGATCTGGATAATTTAAAACAAACCACAAATAAAATAACTTTAATGACGTTACATCTAGCTAAGGGACTTGAATTCCCTGTGGTTTTTATTTGTGGGTTAGAAGAAGGTGTTTTCCCTCATATTAAATCTATTGATTCTTTAGATTCAAGTGAACTAGAGGAAGAAAGAAGATTAATGTATGTAGGTGTAACACGTGCAATGGAAAAACTTTACTTTACCTATGCAATAAAGAGAAGATTATTTGGCTTAAGTAGCTTTTCAAGTCCTAGCAGATTCTTAGAAGAAGCACCTACGAAACTTTTGAGTGGCTTTTATGGTGGGCTTGATGAAAAGATTAAAAATAATAAATTATGTATTTTAAAACCTAAACCTCAAAGCTCAGAACTCAAAGCTCAAAGCTTGCTTTCTGTCGGTGATAAAGTGGAGCATGCAAAATTTGGTATTGGTGTTGTTGAGCAAGTTTTTGGTCAGGGACAAAGATTATTAGTCAATGTTGATTTTAAAAAGTGTGGAAAAAAATTATTGGATCCAAAATATGCAAAACTAGTGAAACTTTGATCAGTTATTAATTTTCTGTGCTAGTTCTTCAACATCTCTTCTTAAAAATAAATATCCTTCATGTCCATTTTTTGTAGTATAAGTTTCATTTATTTTAAGAGTGCCGTCTTTTACCATTTGGTAAACCTTTTCTTTTGGAATGCTTAAGAACTCTGCAGCTTCAAAAGATTTTAATTTATCCATTTGTCTGGCTTCTAAGAGTTTTAATAATTCATCCCTTTTCTTTTTTATTTCTTCAAAACAAATTAACAAGATTTTTGCAGTAGCTATTGCATCATCTAAAGCTCTGTGCCTTTTTTCAACAGGAATATTAAAGTGTTTAATTAAATCATTTAATTTCCTGCTTGGCAGTTCAGGATACAGCACTCTAGCTGTTTTCACAGTACAAAAAAAATTCAAGTTATTTAAATTGTCAAGAGGTAATTTGTAAGTAATTAAATACTTGTAAATAAAGTCATGATCAAACATTACATTGTGAGCACAAAAGTAATCAGCATCTTTTATAAAGTCTAACCACTCTTTTAAAACGACTTCTACTCCAAATGCATCTTTTACATCTTCATTTCTTATACCTGTCATTTTAGTTATAAAATCAGGTATTGGTATAAGAGGTTTTATATATGAACAATAATCATTTTTTATTTGACCATTTTGAACTATAACAGAAGCAATTTCAATGATTTCTGAGTCTTCTGGTTTTTGGCCTGTAGTTTCAATATCAGTGACACAATAAATCTTATTTATGTTTTTTTCTAAGTTTAATAAAAAGTTTTTAGTAAGCATTTTCTTTTAGCTTAGCATGTTACCTCTAGGCTTTATAATGTTTTCATGTTTCTTCAAAAAGATGAATTAAGCAAGTTTGACTTCATTACTGTAAAAGGATTCCTTTTAGCTTTATTTTTAATGCTTTGCTCAGCAATTTTTTCATTTACTACTGTTCCATTAGCTCTAGAAAGGGTTATTCAAATTAAGTCTCATTATTTTCAAATTTTTATTTTTTTTCTTTCACAAACTATAAACTTTCTTATTATTTATTATTTTGCTTGTGTGAGGCAACAAAAAACTTTAAAAGAAGGTTTGTTTTTTTATTCCAAGTCAAACAAAGTATATTTAATTTCTTTACTAATTGGTGTTCTAATGCCTCTAGCAACATTGCCAATAATATTTAAATTTGCACCAGAAGAGTTTTATGCTGTTGACTTAGTTAAATCAAAAGCAGGAATAATTTATTTATTTACTTGTGCTTTGTCTGCACCACTGTTTGAAGAAATCTTTTATCGAGGTTTTATTTTTCCATTTTTTCAAAGCAAACTAAACAGTTTTTGGGCTGTAGTTATAACTTCAGTTTTTTTTGGACTCTCACATTTTATGAACACAGGTAATGCTTATATCTTGCTTAGCTTATTTATTTTTTATGGTTTTGTTTTAACTTTAATTCGTTATTTTACTAACTCGCTTATCCAGCCAATGATTACTCATTTTGTGCATAATGCTACATTGATTATTTGTTTTTTAGCAAGTGTTGTTTTCCCGCATTGTCTTGGCCCAGCAACAAAGACCATTTTCTTTTCAAGATCTTTATTGATTATGTTTTCTACTCTTCTCTTAATTGTAGTGTTTTGTACCATAATACAAATTACAACGTTGTAATTTGTACTATACCGCAAAAAGCTACAACTCTTGCCAACTATTACTGCAAGTCTAAATCTTACTTTGCTTCTATTAACATCTCCCTTGCTATGACCATTCTTTGTATCTCACTTGTGCCTTCACCAATTTCACAAAGTCTTGCATCACGAAGGTATCTTTCTACTGGAAACTCCCTTATATAGCCATATCCACCATGTATTTGAACAGCTTTATTACAAACTCTCATTGCCATTTCAGAAGCAAAAAGTTTTGCAACAGATGCTTCAAGAGTAAATGTTTTTCCTTCACTTGCAAAAGTTGCTGCTCTGTACACAAGAAGTCTTGCAGCATCAATATCTACTTTCATATCAGCAAGCATAAAACGAATTACTTCATGATCTTTTAAAAGCTTCCCGAATGTTTCTCTCTCATGCACATATTTTAACGATTCATCTAAAGCTGCTTGAGCTAAACCTGTTGCAAGTGCACCAATGCTAACTCTCCCCCTATCTAGCATCATTAGTGTGTTTATAAACCCTTGATTTAATTCACCAAGTCTTCTTGAATCAGGAATTTTTACATTGTCTAAAATTAGCTCACAAGTATCAGAAGATCTCATTCCCATTTTTTTAAGTTTTCTGCCAATCTTTAATCCTTTATCTTGTTTTTCTAAAATAAAAGCTGTTATTTTTTTTTGTTGAGGCAATTCATGAATTGCCTTTACTGGCTCTGTAACTGCCATTACTACATATGTTTCACCTATAGATGCATTTGAAATAAACATCTTTGTGCCGTTAATTATCCAATTAGCTCCATCTCTTTTTGCACTTGTCTTCATACCAGATGCATCAGAACCAGAACCTGGTTCAGTAAGTGCCCACACACCAATTTTTTTCCCGCTTGCTAAATCAGGTAAGTATTTTTGCTTTTGTTCTTCCCTTCCAAATCTTGCAATATGGCCACATCCAAGTCCATTATGTGCTGCAACAGTAAGAGCAAGAGATCCATCTCCACAAGCAAGCTCTTCAATAACAATTGCAATTGAAAGTGGATCAAGTTCAGCTCCACCATATTTTGAATCTACTGCCATCCCCATTATTCCAAGAGATGCAAGTTTTTTTATTGTGCCTAGAGGGGCTTCTTCTTTTTCATCCCATTCTTTTGCATGAGGTTTTACTTCTTTTTCTACAAAGTCACGCATAGTTTGTTGAAGTAAAAGTTGATCGTCATTAAGTAAGAAGTTCATTATTTTCCTGGCACAAAATAAACATCTGTAGGTTTAAATTTAGAGTTTCTAACAAACTTTGCTTTTACATTCATACCTACCCAATCTAAATTAGGATGATGTGGATCAAGTCCAATTATTCTTGTTAAAAAACAAGTATCAATTCCAGGGAATTCAATTAAAGCTAAAATAAAAGGGGTTTCTTTTAAAAATGCTTCAGAACCAAAATAACAAACAGTAAATGTATGAATCTTTCCTTTTTGCGGAAGCTCAATCCATCTGCATTTTGAGCCACATTCAGTACAGGATAACCTCGGTGTAGCAAACTTTGTATGACACTCTTCACATTCTGTTCCAAGTAATTTTTTATTTGCAAGTCCTGCAAAAAATGGTGAGTCTTGTCCATAAGAATGAATATAATCTATCTCATAAGGTTGTTTAATTATTATTGGTGTTAAATTTTCTAACTCTTTTAGATTTTTTTCATTTAGTTCTTTTGGAAAAGGTACATTAAATAAAACAGTGCCTTCATCTGTCTCTTGTATGGCAATTTTTTCTTCAATAGTATTATTATTTCCAAATGTAACTTTCCCATTTGTTTCAACTTTTTGTTTTTTAGATTTTTTTGTTTCCATTATGTTTCTTTCTCTAAGATCGATACTGTAACATAAGTTCCTGTTCCTGCATGACTGTGAATAACACCACGCTTTGCATTTTTTACTTGTAGTGTTTCATCTTTAAAATGTTTTTTAATTGTATTTTGTAATTGCCAAAGAGCAAAAACTCCTTGCATAAGTCCTGTTGCACCAACAGGATGTCCACAAGCAATCAATCCACCTGATGGATTTACAGGACATATTGATTTTTGTTTTAGCTTTAAACCATAATCTACATTTGGCATAAAAGTAGCACCTGATTCAGCAAATGTCCCGCCTTCACCATATTTGCATAAACCCATGTCTTCATAGGTCTGAATTTCACTTGACGTGTATGCATCGTGAAGTTCAATAAAATTAATTTCATTTAATGGGTCTGTTATTTTTGCCATTTCATATGCTTGTTTTGAAGCCATTCGTCCTGCTCTAAATGAGTGGACTCCTGGATATTTTAAATTTTTATAATCAGATTCTTTTTCATGTGGAAGTAAAATTACTTTTTTATGTGGCCTGTCTGCCATTCTCATTGCATCTGTACCACGACCAATTCCAGTAACTTTTACTTTTGAAATTGTTTTCCCACATGTTTTTTCAATTTTCTTTAAACCGTCTTCACTAGCAAGTAGTACACATGCTGCTCCATCACTCATTACACAAACATCTCTTCTTGTTAGTGGCCAAGCTACTAATGGAGAATTACGGACATCTTTAATTGTAAGTTTTTCTTTTTTTTGTGAATAAGGATTATGAAATGCATTTGCATGGTTTTTTACAGATACACAAGCAAGTTGTTCTGGTGTAGTCCCAAACTCTTGCATGTGTCTAACAACCATCATTGCATAATATCCTGTATAAAAACCACCAACAGGATAATCAAAACTTACATCAGAAGCTAAAGCAATAAACTCATTTCCTTTCCAAGTGTTAACATGTGACATTGTTTCAAAGCCAAATACAAGACATACGTCCATATTTCCAGATGCAATACTCTTCCAACCTTCCTGAAATGCAAGTCCACCAGTTGCACCACCACCTTCTATCCTGTGAGATGGTTTTGGACATAGTCCAAGGTAATCCTGAACCATAGTGGCCCCTTTTAACTGTCTAAGAAAATGATCACTAAAGTAAGATCCAACAGTACCATCTATTAATTCAAATGCTTGTTTTGGCACAAGACCTAAATCATTAAGCAAGAGCTCATAAGATTCTTTTACAATTGCTGGAAATGTTTTATCAGGCCTAGCTTTTGCAAATTTACTAATGCCACCTGCTACAACATAAACTGATCGCATAACTTTTTATTTTATCATGGCAGGAGGTTACACACACATGTTAACTTAGCATAGCTGTCAGGTTTAGGATCTAATCAACTTTTTCCTGTGTCAGCCAATAATTACATTTACTAAAATTTAAGTCTTTGTCAATTATTTTGTTACTGCTCACTTTCAAACATATCAAAATTTCCTTCTATAGTTTCTTCAACTTCTCTTCTTGAAAGTGCCTCAGGTAATCCAAAACCTTTTTGTATTGGCCTCTTAACTGTGTAGCCAACAATTAACTTAGCTCTCAAATCATTTATCATCCTTGGGATATGAAAACCATGCTCTTTGAGACAACGCTCAAGGAGCCACAATACTACCTTTGAGCCCATTTTACTTGAAGTCTTATTAGGAGGGTTGTAAATGTTGTAAAGCTGATTATATTTCATTGCCAATGAAGTTAATGTTTTTTCTAGTTTTTGTCTTATTTCCCTTTCTCTTTGTAGTTTTAATTCTAAAGTGAGATTCATTGCCTCAAGAGATTTGATAGCTTCACCAGCTGCTAAAAGTTCTCGGTATAAATCATTTGCTCTTAAAGATATTTGCTTTATAGCACCCTTGTGTAATTCATCCCTAATTGCAAAACGTTTAAAAGCTAAAGGAGGTGTAACGGTTTCTTGTGCCACAGATTTTTTCCACTGTTCAAATCTTTGTTCCAATGTACCTAAAGCGGCTTTAATACTTTTATCATAATTATCATTCTCTTCAGGCAAGCAACCACCAAAAACTGTACATAGTATCTCAATTCTATCCTCGTGTTCTACTCTTTCAATTTCACTTATATCTTTATTTACTACTACTGACAAAGCATAAGTTGCTGCTCTTGCGGGTTCATATCTATCTCTAGAACCAACATATATTAATAATTCTAAATCTCCGTGTTGTAAGCCAACTCCAGGATTACTGCTAAATAGATCGCCAAAAGCATATAAAGCATTTGTCCGAGCAGGAGCTACATCATCACGTAAATGTCTTCTTACAGTGTCTTCCAAATCTAAATAGGATGCTGTTCCTTCTTCTAGTAGTTCCAAGTAGTTTTTGATTCCTAAAATAGCATTGCTTCTTACATCTGGATCTGAATCATCAGCATTAGCTATGAATAAATCCATGTCCTCAGCTTCAACAAACCCCTTACAAGCAGTAGCACTAGCCAATACAAGCAAGGCATTAGCTTTAACAGCATCATACTTATCTCTAGCAGCCCTTACAGCTACTTCTTTTAGTCTTGGATGAATACTTGGGTTCTGTTTAATATATTTTGCTATTGCCAACAATGCCAGAGCTCTAAGCTCTGGCAAGGTACTATGATCATCTACAATAGTAATCAGTGAATCAAGTAATGTAGAATCACTCAGTGGTCTTACTTCCAAGATACCAGAAAGTCCACCTACTGCATAAACTTTGACTTGTGGGTTGGGTTCCGCTTGAACACCCTTGGTAAAAAGAGGTTGCAGATCATCAACCAAAACACTATGCCTACATACCGCCAACTGTAATCCTTCATATGCATTTTCTCTAACAACATCATCAAGATCCTTAGTAGCTGTTCTTAATAATGAAAGCATCCTACCATCTAAATAATCAGACTTGTTAGCCAATTCATGTATACAAGCAATAGAGTTAGTTCGTGATGGACTATAAGCATCTTTGGAAGTGCTCTCTAATAAAGTAATTAACTCATCAATATCTAACTGTTCGCCACCAATTCTTTGAGCTAGTCTAAAAACAGCCTCTGCTCTAATAGCTGCTGTACTAAGTAAAACAAAATCACCTCTTTCAGAAACTAGTTCCCTAAGTTCAGGAGCTCGTTTCGACATTACTTCATCCAAGTAACTTCTTACAGTATAAGTTTTATTCCCTTCTAAAATAGTTGAACTTGTTTTATGATGTTTTCCGTCAGCTACCTTAGCTAGGATTTGCAAATCATCAATAGTTCCTAATTTATTGTGAGATAGATACGCACTCATTACTGCAAGAGAAGCGGCTTCATAATTAAGACCTTTAGAACTTTTATAAAGACCTGAAACTGCTGTAATTAAACCGAGCTGAGTTATAGATCTTCTACTCAAAATGACTCTTAAGTTCCACAAAGCATCTATTTGTCTGTCATTAACTAATACACCATGAAGAAATGGCAATAATTCTATATCATGCAACGGGACTTTCCTTATTATTCTAAGTAAACTTGTAAGAGTGATTCCTTTGAGTTTACCTTCGTGCTTACCATATGTTTCCATCAAAACAGGAATTAATCTTGGATCATAAAAGTTGTAATCTTCTACAAGTCCTGTAAGTTCTCCTATGGCATCTACTTTATCTTCACTTGAAGAGTCTTCAGTCAAAACTTGTAATAGTGGTTCACCACCAGGTTGGATTTGAGCCTGAGGTTTTTGCCTTAAACTATTTAATTTTGCTAATAATGGGCCAGCACTTTGCGAAGAAAAAGGAAGAGATAATGAAGGCATTAAATTTACTGGCTTTTGTAATGATGAAATTGTTTTCATTTCTTTAATAGCTGATTAACTTAGCTCTGATAATCCTTTCTGTATGAGTTAAGTAGGAACAATAATGATTCTTGTGTTATTGCCTGTGGGACATTATTTAATAATTGTCCTAAACTTTTTATTGGAATGCTGTCTGCAACAGTTGCTAATAATTTATAATCTATATCCCCTTCAATCTTATATCCAGGTTTAAGAGTAAGGTACCTAATGCTACTTTCCAGCAGACTAACAAGCTCTTCCAATTCTCTTCGCCTTAAATCTGCGCTTAGTTTACTTAAACGAGAACTTACAGTATCTAGCGAGAAAATATTTTCCTTTGGGATTAATGATTCTGTGATTATTTGTATTATATCTACCAACTTTATTCCTCTTGCAAATTGCACAGCTTGTTCTATGTCTTCATTACCTTTTAATTTTTTAGTTTTTTGCAGGTATGTTAAATAGTCTCTGGTAAAATCTATGCCTAGTGATTCTTGATTGAATGGATAATACCCATCCATAACTTCAAAGCAAAATGGATGAATTCTGGTTTTCAAAACTTTATCTACCTCAGTTGACGAACCGCCTTCATTTATATGCAACCCTTCAATCAGGACTGGTTCAGGTTCATTAGTAGTTCCAACCAATATTATTGGTGCATCAGATTTCATAACTCCTTCTAAGCATTTAATAAATCTATCTGTCAGTTCTATCCCATCTGCAGGTGCAATAAATTGTATCTCATCAAGCATCAGAACAAGTGGAGCATGCTTCTTTAATAATTCAAAATACTCTTCTAGTGTCACGGGTCTGTTCACACCAAATACTTGTAACCTATCAGCGTCAATTGTTTTACCCTTAATAACTTGTAACAGTAAGGCAAGTTCACCAGCCAGAGTTTTTCCAAAAAATGATTTACCCATACCATTGATTCCTGAAAGAATAAAACCTTTTTTAAACCTTTTCCCAGCAATTATTTCTGATGCAGTCTCTAACGCTTTTTCTTTTAACTCAGTTAATCCAAAATAATCTTTGAATGAAGTTGTCAGTTGTCGTGTTAATAACAAAGCTTTCTCTTGTACTGTTGCAGGAGTTGGAGAAGTTAATTGTTTTCTTAAAACACTCTGAAAATAAACATTATTTCTTAATACATTTCCTAAAGCAGCTATATTTTGTTCATTTACAATTGAATCAAAAGGAAGACTACGTCTAGCTACAGTGATCCCATTTTGAGTAAGGTTATCCATAGTATTAAGTACTGCTAGTCTACAATTTACATTTCTTGAACTGTCTAAAAGTTGTAATAATCTTGGGAACCCTGAATTAAATTCCTCAACTTCTTGCCACATAATACCTTTGAAGTTTTTCCCAGCTAGATATGATTCTATCGAAGAGTCAATCATGTCTAGGACATCGTTAAGATTAGATACAACATAGGGATTTGTTGGTTTAGTTGAAACAACTTGTATAGGTCTTAAAGCTGTTTTCATTCGTTCAACGTCAGCCCTAAGCGATAGATAATTTGCTAGAGGATTTCTACATCTTGTATCAGTAACAGGCAATGCCACTTTCAGAGTTCCCTTTGCAGCTACCCAAGTATTTTCTTCCTTCCATGATTCTTCAGCAAATTGAGAATGTGTAGTAAACTCTATAAACTTACTAAGGTTTATATTCGACAACTTATTAACATAATTGTTATAGACTTGCTGCTCTAAGGATTTTACAACAGGATTTAAATCTTTATCTAAAAGATACGAAATTAAAACACAAGTATTATGAAGTATCTTTCTCTCATCTATACTAAGGGTAGATTCGTTTACTAGATCTTGTAAAACAAGAATAGAATATTTAAAACATCTTTCAACGTCAGGTGAATCTAACACCGGGGTTTCTTTGAAATCTTTGTAGAACTTGCCTTCTTTTCTTTGAGCAGAAAAAAGATTACACAGTCCATAAACCATGTTTAATTTTATTGATGGGTTATTAATTACTGTTATTAGTTCAATCGGAAAGTATTTTGAGCCATCATCTTTTGTGCACTCTTCTAACAACACTTTTGGATTTGCGCGGACAATCACTAAAGTAGATCTATTTCGTAAGTCTTGCTCTGGTTCAAGACGAAGTCTCCTAATCAAGCCACTTTCTAAAATATTTTTTCTCCATGGGTTTTTCCAAGTATTTTCAGCTGCAATAATACCTTGCTCTCTTACATCTCTTACATCAGAAGCTAATAAAATTCTTAAGATGTCCATTTCGTCACTCAAATAATTACCAATTTTTTCAATAATAATTCTTAAAGCTGTTGCAGCATTAACTTTTGCCTCATGACTACAAGAATATCTATCAAACGCCCCTATCTTTGAATATGTCCCATTAGCCACTTTCATTAAGCTAGATTCGGAGTGAGGTGTACTGAAAATTTAAACCAATCTATAGTGTGATACTTTTCGTTTTTTATTCATAGAATTTATTACAAGTTATATTGTAACAAGCAATTCCTCCTTTCTTAGATTTTGGTTTTTAAGATTTATGTTTAGATAAATT
>JACPSL010000009.1 GCA_016193285.1 Candidatus Melainabacteria bacterium | reverse complement strand
TAAGTTTTTTAGAAGCATTAATCTATGTTAAATGTCTTTAATTGCAATACAGTAAAAGTATGTATTGTGGTTAAGATAGTTGGCATGAGTATTATTAATTCAATAACTGGAAAACCAGTAAAAGATCCAATTGTAGCTAGGATGCTTGAAAGATGCCAGAAAGCAATTGACGAAGCAAAAAATAGTCCTCCTCCACCTCTTACTGAAGAAGAGAAGCAAGAATATTTTAGAAAAGCAGCTGAAGAGGCAAAGAAGTCTAATGAAGGCACAATTACACGTTTGAAAGATGAAGTTTATAACTAGTAAAAAAATCTAGCTTAAATTTTTCTCTTAATTTGATAAATTTTTCTAACTTTTTTAGTTCTACTGTTGATAGTGTGATTTTTTTAACTTATTCCCAGAATTTTTTTTAGTTCTTCGAGGTAGGGTTTAAATCTTGGTGTAGGATTTTGTGCAAGTGCTTTATAAAAAAGAAGTTGATATTCTTTTATTTGTTCTAGTTGAAGTTCTTTATATTGTGCTGGCAAAAGGTATTTTTGTAAGTCTTCTGAGAAAGTTTTTACACCAAGACTCATTTTGACAATTCTTCCAGTGCTATCTCTCCAAACTTTTTGTACTCTGGCTTAGTTAAAACATATTTGTCGATGAAATTTTTTAAAAGTTTCTTTATGAAAAGATTAGAATTTTTTAAAGACTTTGTAACTTCAACAATCTTGTTATAACCTCTTTTTTCTAAATATCTACAAATAATTACACTTAATGCATAACTCTCATCATTGTCTCTTCCACTGACATCTATTGCCTTTATAATATGTTCAGCTAATTCCGATTCAATCCAGAGGGGATCAAATTCAGTAATTATGTCAATGGCCCTAAAGTACTCTGCTTTGTTCAGGCTGTTATTTTGAACTTTATTCTTGATTATATCTAAAAAGGAGCCTCTAACTTTCCAGGTAAAATTTAGTAAACAGAAGTATGCATTTATAAAATCATTGGTTTTTATCTTTCTGATTTCCTCAACAGACTTCTTACTGAGTTCTAAAAACCACTCCTTCGCTTCAGGAATTCCAAGCTCCGCTGCAACGGGAATCGCATCGCAGGCATAGTCGGGGTCGTCTAAGAGTTTAACAACTGCTTCTGCAATTCTCTTCATATTGAATTCGTCATTATTTCTCTTTAAAATTTTATACTCACCTGTCAAAAGTGTCCTTCCTGGAGTCCTTTCAAAGTCCTTAGCTGGTGCAGACTCACTGTCCAAAACCATTTTTACATAGTCTAGTGCATCCGGATAATTCTTTATCCACCAAGAGTCTTCATGTGTTAATAGTTTTGCTCTTCTTGTCATTTTTACTTCCTTGCTTCGATCTTTACAATTATTCCATCAGAAGGTAGTGCAGAGAATTTCTTTACCATCCACTCCTTAAAACCTCCTATTGTAATTCCTGACAGCCAATCTGGATTTGGAAGTTTGAAATATTTATTTCCAAAAATAGCCATCGGTAATCTAAATCCATCACTTGGAAGTTTCTGAGAATCAACTATGATTTCTACCAAGCCATGTTCTATGTCTTTCAAATCTTTATCTAGCCCTAATCCCTTTTCTCCATTTATCTCAAGTGCTGTAAGTCCTTTTACGTCTTCAGCATTAGTGATAAAAACCCAGTTGCTTCTTGAGGAGATCGTGCCGATTAAAATATCTCTGGAAATTCTGTCAGCTTCCGAGGGAGGATTTATAATTCTCTGTATTATTTGTTCATCTGAAAGTGATTTATATCTTTCCGGTAAATAATAATCTCTCAATACCCTTGGAGTAACAAAAGTAGATACGTCCCGTGATTCATTAATCCTGGAAACGGTTTTTGCAAACTCTCCGTAATCTGCTCTGTTTGCAGAGAACCAGTCACTTAAGGTTTTGTAAGTATCATTTTCTTCAAGAACTCCGGTAATAGAACTAGCTAGATCTTTTCCAAGTTCTTCTAGTGCATTTGATGATTTAAGTTCAAAACCTTTCATAAATACTTCATCCTTAAGCGCATATTCTAATATTAGTGTGTTATTAAATTTATCTGTATCATTAATTATTAATTGAATTAATTGTTTGGCTTTCCCAAGTTTAGAAAGTTCTGTAACAGCAACTTCAAGCAACTGTCTCTCGCTAAACCCAAGTGTATTTATTATCTTTGCAAATCTTCTAAATTGATCTGCGTGTCTTTCTGTAATTATTAGTTCATAAATCTCATCACTTTCAAGTAATGCTTTTAACTTTGGAAAGTTTAGTAATTTGTCTGTTTTTATTAGTGATATAAACGTATCGTACTTAACGATTTGTCCAAGTGATTTGACTATGAGATCTAATCCTGCAAGTGCAATGAATGCTTTCCCTGCTGCAAATCCCCCTACCTGATATCCATTCCTTTTAGGCTCTGCATTTGCATATGCTATTGTTTGTGTTGTTACATCAATTGATGTTGCAACTGCTCCTACTATAAATAACTTCTTCGTAAGTGACTCTATAGCTTGCTTCGTTAATTTCTTCTCTGCTATATGTAATATCCCACCTCCTGCAAATAGAAATGAAAGCATCTTAGGATCTTTTAGTAACCCTATTACTGTTTGAACTTCATTAATTCCCCCATCTTTTAAACCAGTTGTAAAATCTTTGTATATCTCGGCATAAACAAGCTGTTGTTTGAATGGATCAAATAAACCGACTTGGCCTTTTAGACCTGCTTTTATACTTGTCTCAAGACTTGGAAATATTATTTCTCCATCTTCACTTATTGAAATGTCTGTATCAAAATTCTCTTGTAAATATTTTCTTGCCTCTTCAATCTTTAAATCAAACTCAGAACCAAATGTTTTAAATGCACCATCTAAATTTTCTGTATATGGTGTGTCTTTGGTTTCTTGTGAAATTAATTCTCCATATCCGCTATTTTGTAAAAACTCTCTTAATTCTTTTACAGAAATTATTCTTTCTTCACCCAGATATTTAAACTTTACTTTTGTATCTGCACTATCACCGATTTCAAATTTATCTTTTAGTTTTTCCCCTATCTTCAAACTACAACTATCACTTTCATCACCAGAAACTAAAGTAAATATCACTTCTGTATAAACACCCCATTCTTTAGGTACAGTAAATGTAACTATTCCACTTTTGGCCCAGTCGGTTTTGTTTTTTAATTCTGGTGGAAGTTGGATAAGTTTGTCTATTGTGCCGTCTGGTTTTTTACCATTTGCTGTGACGCTTACGGATTTGACAGACTTTAGTGTGTAACTTAGATCAACTTTATCGTTTTCATTTGCAG
>JACPSL010000008.1 GCA_016193285.1 Candidatus Melainabacteria bacterium | reverse complement strand
AATTAAAACTCAAATGGAGTACAGGATGAAATCTGCATCTAAAAGATGGAGATTGTTTAATGCTAAAAAACTTCTTGTTCTTCGTGATACCATTTTTAATGGTCAGTGGGACAAGTTACCCCGAATTGCTTAACACACCCTTGACAGATGGGCAGTAACTAAATAAGTTATAATATTGTTTTAATGATTTATAATAAAACAATAAAGAATTTAATTTTGTTGCTAATTTTAATATTTGCTTGTACTGGTTGTACAAGACAGCAAGCAACTAAAGCCTCATCTGAACTTGATAGCAAATGGAAGAAGATAAGTTCAAATGTGGTTATTCTTTACAGGCAAGGAAAGTATTCAGAAGCTATTCAAGCTGCTGAACATGCATTAAAGTTTGCACAAGATTCATTTGGTAAGAATCATGAAAATGTAGCTACTTCCTATAACAATTTAGCTGAATTATACAGAGCAACTAGAAAATATTCTGAAGCTGAGATGCTTTATAAAAAAGCAATTGAAATAGATAAGGAAATATTTGGGAAAGAAAATCCAATTGTTGCAAAAGATCTAAGTAATCTTGCTGTTTTATATAGGATTACTGGTGATTATGATAACAGTGAAAAATTATGTAAACAAGCTTTAAAGATTAGAGAAAAAACTTTAGGTAAGGATGATTTGGATGTTGCAGTTTCATTAAATAATTTAGCAGTACTTTATAGAACCCTTGAAAAATATTCTCTAGCAGAACCTCTACTAAAAGAAGCATTAAGGATAAGAGAAAAAGCCTTAGGCAAGGATAATCCAGATGTTGCAGTATCTTTAAATAATCTTGCAGAATTATATAGTGTCAATAAGAAATATAAAGAAGCTGAAGAATTATTTAAACGTTCTATTTTAATTTTAGAAAAATCTCTTGGCAAAAATCATCCAAATGTAGCTACTGTATCTCAGAACTTAGTTGATCTTTATGTTCAAATGGGTAAACCAGAAGAAGCGTTAAAACTTAAAAAGCATATAAACGAGATACTTTCTTTAAAAAATTAAGGGCAAGAAAAAATGTATCTTGTTGGTGATATAGGTGGAACAAAAACAAATATAGCTCTTTTAGAAACAGTTGATAAGAAATTTAAAATTGTTTTAGAAAAAAATTACCCAAGCAAAAACCACGATAGCTTAAGAACAATTGTAAAGGAATTTACAACAGAAAATAAAAATTTAAATATTGTTTGTGCATGTTTTGGTGTTGCTGGTCCTGTAAAAGACGGACTTTGTGATGCTACAAATTTGCCATGGCTTGTAGATGCAAAAAAAATTGCCGAGGTTTTAAATATTAATTCAAATTTAGTTTGGCTATTAAATGATCTTGAAGCAGGAGCATATGGAATTGAAGTCTTGGAAGATAAAGACGTTTTTATCTTGAATGAAGGTACTGAAATTAAACATGGTAATAAATGTTTGTTAAGTGCAGGTACTGGACTTGGAGAATCAATAATATTTTGGGATGGTGAAAAATACAAACCTTCAGCATCTGAAGGAGGGCATACTGATTTTGCACCAAGAAATAAAATTGAAATTAATCTTTTAAATTATTTAATAAATAAATATGGGCGGATAAGTTATGAAAGAATTCTTTCTGGTCCTGGACTTTTAAATGTATATGAGTTTTTTAAGGATACTACTTATCAAAATACTCCAACATGGCTTTTAGAGCGTTTAAAAAAAGAAGACCCAAGTGCAGTGATTGCTGAAATTGGTATGGCAAAAAAGGATGAGTGTTGTGAAAAAGCACTTGAACTTTTTACTTCTATATATGGTGCTGAAGCAGGAAATCTTGCACTTACATCACTTGCTACAAGCGGTGTTTACATAGGTGGAGGAATAGCTCCAAAAATACTAGATAAATTAAAAGAAGGCAGTTTTATGCAAGCCTTTACACATAAAGGGAGACTATCTGTTATGGTCTCTCAAATGCCGGTAAAAGTAATTTTAAATCCTAAGATTCCACTCCTTGGTTGTGGAAATTTTTTAGCTGCAGAGTCATGCTGTGGTATGGCATCGCATTAGATTTCGTTTATACAAAACATTTCTTGATTTTTTACCTCATTGCGATTAAGATAGTATTCTTGTGGCAAAACAACTTATAATTAAAGCAAAACCTCGTGAAAATAAAAAACCAAATGCACTTAGAGCAAGTGGTTTTGTACCAGCTACTGTTTATGGTCATGGATTTCATTCTGAATCAATTCAACTTAGTGCAAAAGAATTTTCAAAGATCCCACATAAAGCATATTCTCACATTAATCAATTAGAAATTGACGGGAAAGAAAAATATCCTGTCTTGATTAGAAATGTTCAAACTGATCCAATAAAAAATAATTACTTTTTAAATATTGAGTTTTATAAAATTAGAAGTGATGAAAAGATTACAGTTAAAGTGCCACTTAATTTTATAGGGCACTCACAAGCAGTAGTTGCTGGTGGAGTTTTAATTGTTTCACTTAGTGAGCTAGAAATCCAATGCTTACCAGCCGATATTCCAGATGCTATTGATATAAACTTAGATGATATTAAAGAAATTGGACAAGCAATTTGTATAAGTGATTTAAAAATACAGGAGAAGATTACTATACTTACAAGAAAAGAAGAAGTAATTGCAAAAGTAGAAATTCCAAAGACACATGAAGTAGAAGAGAAAGCTCCAGAAATAGCTGAAGCTGCTGCTGCTGCACCAGCTGAAGGTACTCAAGCAGCAACAGCAGCACCTGGTAAAGAAGCTGCTCCACAAGCTGCTAGTAAGCAAGCAGCTGCTCCACAGGCAAAAACACAAGAAGTAAAACCAGCAAAGAAATAGTTTCTAAGACTTTATCTATACTTAAACTATTCATACAATAGCCACCATTAATAAAACTACATTTTTTTTTATTTATACATTTGCAGTCTTTTGCTGAAAGTATTTGATAATCATTTGTAAAAGGGCCAGTTCGTTGTGGTAATGTTGGTCCGTATAATCCTATAACTTTTTTAGATAATGCACTAGCTATATGTAAAAGCCCAGTATCACAAGAGACTAAACAACTTGCACCTGAAATAATTTTTGCGACTTTTGAAAGACATAACTTGCCAATTAAGTTTACTACTTGATTATTAAAAGAACTGTTTTGAAAAATTTCTTTTTCATCTTCTCCACCTAAAAAAACAACTTTATAGTCTCTTTTACAATTCAAGATTTTTTTTGTTAAACTAAACCAATTTTCAAATGGCCATGCCCTGTGGATTCTTACCTTACCAACTCCTGGGACAAAACATATGTACTTAGTTGCTGCTAAACCAGACTTAGTTAAAATATCAGTTGAATTATTAACAAAGATTGTTTTCATATCTAAATGAAGTGCAGAAAGTTCTTTATCATAAGTCTTTGCAAAATTTACAACCGCATGAAAGTTATTGTCTTTTTTATATTGAAAATATTTTTTAGCTCTAATATGAAAAAGATTAAAGAAAAAAAATTTTAAGCTAGTGTGTAAATTAAAAAAATAATTAACTGAATCCTGAATCCTAAATCCTTTTTTATAAACCCATACACGATCTATGTATGGACAGCACTTAGTAAGTAATTCAGAAATATTTTCAGATGTAATATATTCAATGCTTGCTTCTTTGTATTTATTTCTTAAATACTTGACAAGAGGAAGAGTATGAATTACATCACCTATCCCACCCAATCTACAAAGGACAATACGTTTCATTATTTATTTACAACTGGTACTTTTAGACTACTGCTTGTTGGTGTTAAAAAACTCATCTTGCTTCTTAATTCTTTTCCAATATTTTCTATTTGAAGCAAGGCTTCTTTTTTTCTAAAAGCATTGAAGTTTTTCTGATAACTAGTTTCATTTTCAGAAATCCATTCTTTTGCAAACTGACCTGACTGAATTTCAGTTAGGATTTTTTTCATATTTTCTTTTACATGTGAATCAATTATTCTTGAACCTCTTGTATAATCACCATACTCAGCAGTGTTAGAGATAGAGTCTCTCATTTTAGAAAGACCACCTTCATATATTAAATCTACAATTAGTTTTACTTCATGCAAGCACTCAAAATAAGCCATCTCAGGAGAGTATCCAGCTTCAACTAAGGTATCAAAACCTGCCTTTATTAAACTGGTTAAACCGCCACATAGAACTGCTTGCTCACCAAACAAATCTGTTTCAGTTTCTTCTTTAAAAGTAGTTTCAAAAACACCAGCTCTTGTTGCACCAATTCCTTTTGCATATGCCAGAGCTAAGTCCTTTGCTTTTTTAGATGCATCCTGGTAAATAGCAATAAGACTTGGCACCCCATGACCCATTTCATAAGTTGCCCTAAGCCTGTGGCCAGGACCCTTTGGAGCTACCATAAAAGTGTCAACATCTGGTGGAGGAACTATTTGCTTAAAATGCAAACTAAAACCATGAGCTACCATAAGCGCTTTGTTTTTATTTAAATATGGTTTTATTTCAGATTCATAGACGGATTTATGCTTTTCATCAGGCAAAAGAATCATAATAAGATCAGCTGCTTTTGTTGCATCACTTACAGAGAGGACTTCAAAGCCTAATTCTTTGGCTCTTAATGCACTTTTAGATCCTTTGTAAGATCCAATAACTACTCTTTTAACTCCTGAATCTCTAAGATTTAATGCATGTGCATGACCTTGACTTCCATATCCAATTATTGCAATTGTTTTATCTTTTATTAAATTAAGATTTGCATCATTGTCATAGTATATTTTTGCCATTTTATTGCTCCTTTTATATGCTCAAGACAAGCTTGAGCTTCCGTTTGTCGATTCCTTTCACTTGCTCGCATTTGCTGAATAAATCATCAAATGCTTTAAGTTGTGTAACGCTTTAGTCCTTTTATCACTCAACTAGTAATAATAGCAAATTCAAATTCGAGCTACCAATTTTTTGATTCTCTGATTCAGGGTTATACCTATTTCAGTAAATATTTAGTTGAGTTTATAAGTTGCTTATTAAGGGCAGTATGCCTTATAGGAGACATGTCATGTGTCTAAATGAAATAAAAAAAGATTTAATTTCTGAAGCTGAATTACTTATTTATCAGATGAAAGCAGCTCAACTTACCTGTGATTATGATTTGGTAAATGACAGAGCAGATATTTTAAATAGCATTTGCAAAAAATTAGAGTTTATAAAAAATGAAGAAGAAAGACTTCAAATAAATAACAATGAACAATAAACAATCTGAAAACAATTTAAAGGATATTAGAACAAAAATTGACGAGCTTAAAGAAAGGCTAAATAATATAGACAGAAATCTTAATTTGCAGGAAAAAATTTTAGATGAATTAAATCAAGATTCAAAATCTTTATTTCAAAATACTCCTCTTACCCATAAATCAACTAACTCAATGGAAGACATTATAAGAGGTGCTTTTGCAAAAAGAAGGATACCAAAGATATTTTTTAAGTAATTTCGGCCAATTCGGCCCAAAAATCAATTATCTATAATTCTCTTTTGTAAATAAAGGATTTACTTTTCTTGACAAGTTATCTAAAGTTAGTGATTCTATATAATGTAGTTAATTTTGATGTTGATTATTTGCATGTGAGTATCAAAGAAAACCTAGAAAAAATCAAGGAACAAACAAGTAATGTTAATGTCAAAATTATTGCTGTAACAAAATATGCCACTGAAGAGCAAATCATTAGTGCATATGAATCAGGGATGCATGACTTTGGTGAAAGTTATGTACAAAAGGCTCTAGAAAAATTATCTTTAAAATTTAAAGATTCTGAAAATTTGGTTAATTGGCATTTCATTGGTCGTCTGCAAAAAAATAAGGTAAAACATGCAGCAGGGAATTTTTATCTTATTCATTCTGTAGATTCTCTTGAACTTGCAGAAGTTATTAGTAAGACTGCTGGTAAAAAAAGATTAACTCAAAACATTTTACTTCAAGTCAATATCTTCCAAGATCCTTCAAAAGCAGGATTTACTGAAGATAAACTAAAAAGTACATTTGAAAATCTAATTAAACTACCAGATGTAAAAGTACTTGGACTAATGACAATTGCACCAAAAACAAATGACATGAATTTAATTAAAAGTAATTTTTTAAAGCTGGTTAATTTAAAAGAGGAGTTAAATCAAACATATAAAACTAATTTAAAAGAGTTATCTATGGGCATGAGTAATGATTATAAAATAGCAATTGAATGTGGTTCAACAATGATTCGAATTGGGAGAGCTATATTCAGTGAATTTGGAGGGTAAAAAGTTGAGCATTTTAGAATTTATAAAAGGGATTTGGTATAGAGATATGAAAGAGGTTGATGTATATAATCCTCAAGATTTTGATGAACTGTGGAAAACTGAGGAACAAGACTCAATTTCACCCAGTCATTCTACAAGTCATATTTCAAATTTAACATCAAATAACTTTCAAAGCAGGGGGAATATAAAAGTGATTGATCATCCAAGTTTAACACCACAAAGTGAAGTAGTAGTTATTGAACCCAGGTCATTTGATGAAGCACTGGACATTGTTGAAGAATTACGTTGTAGAAGATCAGTTGTTTTAAATTTACAATACCTGGATACAGAACAATCTCAAAGAGTTGTTGATTTTCTATCAGGTGCAACACATGCTTTAGATGGACATCAACAAAGAGTTGGTCAAGGTGTATTTATTTTTGCACCTAATAATTTTACTTTAAGTACAGAATCAAATGAAGCTCGTGCTTTAAAAGATGCTTTTTGGGGACGTAGTAAAGAAAGAGAACAACAAAAATTACAAGAACAATATCAATATGCTGAGCCAGTAAAAAAATCTTCGATCTTTTAATTGACAGTGGCTAAAGAAAATAACACGTTTTACATTACATCTCCTCTTTACTATGTAAACGATGTACCTCACATTGGTAGTGCTTATACAACAATTGCATGTGATTGCATTGCACGTTATAAAAGACTTAAAGGATATGATGTTTGTTTTTTAACAGGTACAGATGAACATGGTCAAAAAATTTACAGAGCAGCTAAATCACAAAACTTAAACCCAAAGGATCACTGTGACAAAATAGCTGGGGAATTTGAAAGACTATGGAAGTTGTTAAATATAAAATATGATAAGTTTTCTAGAACAACATCAAAAAAACACTACAGCATTGTTCAGGAGTTTTTTAATCGTGTTTTTAAAAATGGAGATATATATGAAGCTAATTATGAAGGGTTATATTGTGAAGCATGTGAGGATTTTAAATTCGAAAAAGATTTAGATCCTTTAAAAAACTGCCCAATACATAAACAAAAAGTTCAAGAATACAAAGAAAAAAATTATTTTTTTGCTCTTTCAAAATATCAAAACAAACTTTTAAAACATTTAAATGAAAACCCTGACTTTATACAACCTTCCTATAGAAGAAATGAAGTTTTAGGCTGGATAAAAGAAGGACTAAAAGATTTCCCAATATCACGCCAGTCAGTTAGCTGGGGGATTCCAGTACCAATTGATGTTAAACAAACTATATATGTTTGGTTTGATGCTTTACTTGGCTATATATCAGGTCTTTTAAATGATGCTGAAGAAGTAGAAATTGAAAATACAATTAAAAAATATTGGCCTTGTTCAGTTCATGTTATTGGAAAAGATATTTTACGTTTTCATGCGGTTTATTGGCCATGTATGTTAATGTCCTGTGGTTTACCTATTCCAGAGAAAGTATTTGGTCATGGTTTTTTAACTAAAGATGGTGAAAAAATGGGAAAGACAACTGGAAATATTATTGATCCTTATGAGTTAGTTAAAGAATTTGGAGCTGATGCAGTTAGATTTTACTTTCTAAGAGAAGTAACTTTTGGAAAAGACGGCGACTTCTCAAGAGAAAATTTTATAAACAGGATTAACTCTGATCTTGCAAACAATTTAGGAAATCTTTTAAATAGGACTTTAAATCTAGTAAATAAAAATTTTAGCGGGGTAATAGAAGAACCAAAAATAAAAAATTATTTAGGATTAAAAGATAAAAGAATTTTTACAATTAAAGAGTATGAAAAGCACATGGAAAAATTAGAACTAAAAGAAGCATTAGATATAGTCTGGCAGCTTGTAGACAGCACAAATAAAGCTTTTAATGATTTTGAGCCGTGGAAGCTAGTAAAGGTGGGCAAAACCGAAGAAACAAAAAGTTGTCTTTACGAAACCTTAGTAATCTTAGGGAATATAAGTATTCTAATTAATCCTTTCATCCCCGAGACAAGCTTAAAAATATATAGCCAACTTGGGTATGATAAACTAAATGAACATAACGAATGGATAAACTTAAGCAAGGAGGAAGAACTAAAATTAGTTTTTAAAGTCAAGGAAGGAAAGCAAGTTTTTCCAAGGCTAGATATAGAGATATAGAAAGTAAAAAGTAAGTAAAAATATTAAAAGCTTTTATAAAATAAGTTCATTTAAGGAGTAGTTAAAGTGGAATCCCGATTAAATCCAATTGGAGATAATTCAAGAGGCAGAGTAGCCATTTTTATTGATGGTAACAACTTATTTCATGCTGCTAGAACGATAGGTATTGAAATAGATTATGCGAAGTTATTAAGACTACTTTGTAATTGTGGTTCTTTACTTAGAGCATTTTTTTATACAGGGGTTGATGAAAATGCAGCCAAGCAACAAGGGTTTTTGCTTTGGATGAGAAGAAATGGTTACAGGGTAGTTCAAAAAGAACTAAAAATTTTCCCTGATGGTACCAAAAAAGCAAATTTAGATGTTGAGATTGCAGTAGACATGCTTGGTTTATGTGGTCATTATGAAACAGCAATATTAGTAAGCGGCGATGAAGATTTTGCATATGCAGTAAATGCAGTAGCATACAAAGGAGCTAGGGTTGAGGTAGCAGGATTCAGGAATAATACATCACCAAAACTTATAGATGTAGCAGATAGATTTATTGATCTTGACAGCTTAATTCCTTTTATAGTTAAAGAGCCTGATAGTGAGGAGCAAAAAGCAGCTATTGCAGCAGCAAAAGCAAACGGCCTTTTATTTATGGATGAAGAAGTATTACAAACTGTTAGAGAAAGGACCTCACCGTTTATTGGTAAAAAGAATATAGCTCAAAGTACTACTCAGGAATCAAAATCGATTTAATTGTCAATTTTCAATTCTCAATTCTTAATTTAATTGTCACTTTGTACTATTCTAAGTACTATGGCTGTTAAGAAAAAACTTACTATACCTGAAAAAGTTGTTGAGCTTATTAAAAGTAAGCAGGATAAACAACTTAAAGATTTTTTAAATGATCAATATCCTCAAGATATTTCTGAAGTAATAAAAGCTTTGCATGATGAAGACAAAATAGCTTGTTTTTCTTTATTAGAATTACAGCTTCAAGCTAAAGTGCTTGCAGAGTTGGATTCAACTGCTCAAACAGAGTTTTTAAAAAACTTAGGAGCAGAACAATTTGCAACAATTGTTGCACAAATGGATATTGATGATGCAACAGATTTAATTATCAGACTACCTGAAGCTGAAAAGTCTTCATTACTAAGAGCACTTCCAGATCCAATACAACTAGCTCATGTTCAAGAACTTATTCACTATCCTTCAGAGTCTGCTGGTGGAATTATGTCTACTGATTTTTTAAGATTAAGATCAGATATGACCATTCATCTTGCATTAAATTTTATACGGAGGCAAGCTGCTGAGTACAAAGCAACGATTTATTATTTATATGTTGTTGACAACAGTAACAAACTTGTTGGTGTAATTGGTTTAAGAGATCTTATATGTGCACCGCCAGGTGATCTTGTTGGAAACCATATGAGTACAGAAGTTATTACTTGTAAAGTAACAGATGATCAAGAAACAGTAGCAAAAGCAATATCAAAATATGACTTAATTGTTATTCCAGTAATTGATGAAGGGGATAACTTAAAAGGTGTAGTAACTATTGATGATGTTGTAGATATCTTAAAAGAAGAAACTACAGAAGATATTTATCAAGGATCAGGTATTAGTGATGTTTTTCCATCGGATGAATTAATTTCCGGAAAAGTAACATATGCAGTTAGAGCAAGGTTGCCGTGGCTTTTTATAACATTAATTGGTGAAGCAATAGCTGCATTTGTAATTGCATCATTCGATAAAACAATTTCAAGTGTACCTATTGCTATTTCATTCATGCCTCTACTATCAGGGCTTTCAGGTAATGTTGGAGGACAAACTGCAACAATAATAGTACGCGGGTTAGTTACTGGTGATATTGAACTAAAAAATACTATTAAACATATTTTTCATGAATTAAAGATTGGTGTTTTACTTGGCTCTGTTTGTGCTTTACTTACAGGTTTAATTGCATGGCAACAACATAGCTTGCCGGCATTAGGTATTGTAGTAGCTTTTGCATTAATATGCTCTATGATACTAGGTGTATTGCTTGGCACAATTTTCCCGATTTTTTTGCAATTCCTTAAAAAGGATCCAGCTACTGCAAGCTCGCCAGTAATTACTACTTTGCTAGATATATTAACTTTTACTTTTTATTTAAGTGTTATCTCTATTGTAATAAGACATTTACGTTGATATTATTACTTTGTGGGTAAATAAGAAGAGAGGAGGGAATATAAAAATTGTCAGAAATTAGAATAGATGATGGTGAGAGTTTAGAATCTGCTTTAAAAAGATTTAAAAAAAAGGTCCAGAAAGCAGGAATACTAACAGAAGTCCGTCGAAGAGAACATTACGAAAAACCAAGTGTTAAGAAAAAAAGAAAAAGAATACAAGCAAGAAGAAAGAAAAGATTTTAAGTTTTTTGTATCTGTAATATTTATATTATTAGCATTTTTTTTCTACAAGTTAGAAGCTAGTGTTTATGCAACCGAGAATGAGTACAGTAACATAAATAAGCTAGATAAAATTGAAGAAAAAATCTATCATGAAACATTTAAGGGTGAAACATCTGAACAAAGAATTTCCAGAATAGAAGAGTTTATATTCGGCAAAAAATATGCAAATGAAAATATTGAAACAAGGATTAACAAAATAACATTTGCAATAGAACCAGAAAAAAAATCAGAAGTAAAAGAAGTAAACGAAATAAAAGCACAACAAACAATAATCTATGATGAATTGTTTAACACTGGTGTAGTTGGAGCTATAAGCCAGCTTGAGAAAAAAGTGTTTAATCACGTATTTAATAACTTACCATTTCAAGCAAGGGTTTCAAGATTAGAAGAAAAAATGTTAAGTCAAGGAGAAATTCTTCGAGCAAAACAAAAACCATTAATTGAAAGAATATCAATCCTTGTTAAAAAGAGTGGCGGGCTAATTCCACAAGCACAGACACTATCTCAAGTACCACCTCGGAACTACACAATAGATCCAAAGACAGGTTACTTAATTAATCAAGAGACTAGCGAAATCGTAAAGGATAGTTATGGAAATCCAATATTAGTAATGATTCCAGAACCGTTGTTATTAAATACACAACCTAACTATGGAGGACTACCTCAAGCACCATATCAATTTCCAAATCAACCATATGGAAATCAATATGGTCAGAATGGGCAAATTCCATATGACTTACTTTTTAATCAAGGTGGATACGATGCTGGGGATTATTAAATAAATTCCTAAATGGTTTCTGTCTTCTCCAATTAATTACAAAGGTGTAAAAGAGTGCAATTGACATAACAATAGTTGATAAGAAAACATATCTCAAAGTAGATTTAAAACTAATTAAGTAAGTTGCTAAAAGTCCAAGTGAACCAGAAACAAAATATAAAAGATAAGAAGTAATCTTTTGAGACAAGCCAACTGCAAGGACTCTGTGATACAAATGTTCTTTATCAGGCTTAAAAACAGATTTTCCAGTAAATGTCCTTCTTAAAATTGCAAATGTAGTATCCATTATTGGCAGGGCAAAAATTAATATAAAAGCAGGAGTCATTATGCTAAGTGCTACTTTTTTTACTACACAACTGACAGCTAAGGAAGAAAGTACAAAGCCTGTTAAGTAAGCACCTGAATCACCTAAAAAAATTCTTGCTGGATTAAAATTCCATCTTAGAAAACCAAGAAGACTTCCTGCTAATGTAGCTGCCATTAATGCACCTGCAGGCTGATTTATTCTATAGTCAACTGAAACTGCCCAGATTGCAATTGCACTTATTAAAGAAATCCCTGTAGCTAGACCATCCATTCCATCAATTAAATTAATTGCATTTGTAATTCCAACTATCCAGATAAGAGTTAATAAAAAACTTACAAGATGGCTAAAGTAAATAGTTTCATCTCCAATGGAAAATTCAAAGAAATAAAAATTAGCATGATAAAGAGGATTAACAACTTGTAAGATCTTTACTCCTAAAAACCATGCAACACTTGCTGCTAAAATTTGTATTAAAAATTTTAGTAAAGCAGGTAATGGTTCTATGTCATCAAATAAGCCAAGAATAAAAATAATTGTACCGCCAGCAAAAATTCCCATGAGTGTAAATGTCCCTGTTAAAAGAGAATGATATTTCCAGTAAACAGTAATAAAAAATAATGTAGTTAAAAAGAAACTAATATAAACACTTACCCCGCCAAGACGCGGTACTGGTATTTTGTGAATTTTTCTTTCGGATGGCTTATCTAAAAATCCAAGTTTTCTAGCACGACTTTGTATGTAAGGAGTTATTAAATATGAAATCATTAAAGCAATAATAAAACCAAAGAATTGAACTGTTTCTAAATTATAAAAAATCTTATTTAATAGCACATTCCACATATAAAGGAAAATTTTTACATAAATTTTCTACATTTTGTTTGGTTGTTTCTAATACTTTACTATCTTTAGGAGCCTTTAAAATATTTGCAATAATTTCTCCAAGTAGTTCCATTTCTCTAGTTCTCATGCCTCTAGTTGTGATAGCAGGTGTACCAAGTCTAATACCGCTTGTTACAAATGGAGATTGTGGATCTCTTGGAATTGTGTTTTTATTACAAGTAATTCCAATAGAATCAAGCAATGCTTCTGCTTCTTTGCCAGTTAGATTTACTTTTCTTAGATCAACTAGTAATAAATGATTATCAGTACCACCACTTACAACATCAATTCCATTTCTTATTAAAGTATTTGCTAAGGTTTTTGCATTTTCAACAATTGATTTTTGATAGATTTTAAATTCTGGTTTTAATGCTTCTTTTAAAGCAACTGCTTTTGCTGCAATTACATGCATTAAAGGACCACCTTGACTGCCTGGAAAAACTGCTGAATCAATTTGTTTAGAAAACTTAGGAGTTGAAAAGACTAACCCACCTCTTGGTCCACGTAAAGTTTTATGAGTAGTAGTAGTTACAAAATCAGCAAAAGGAAAAGGGCTTGGATGTAAACCACAAGCAATAAGACCTGCAATATGAGCCATGTCTACCATAAGTAAAGCACCACAAGAATCTGCAATGGATTTAAACTTATCAAAATGAATTGTTCTTGAATATGCACTTGCACCTGCAATAATTAATTTTGGTTTTTCTAGCTTTGCAATTTTTTCAACCTCATCATAATCAATAAAACCATTTTCAGCTACACCATAAAAAACTGAACGAAACCATTTTCCAGAAACATTGGCTTTAGAACCATGAGTAAGATGTCCTCCCTGATCAAGTGACATTCCTAAAATAGTATCTCCAGGAGTTAAAGCAGCTAAGAACACTGCAAAATTTGCTTGTGCTCCACTATGAGGCTGGACATTTACATGTTCCGCATTAAACAATTTTTTTGCTCTTTCAATTGCAAGTAATTCAATCTCATCATAATATTCACATCCGCCGTAATATCTTTTTTTTGGAAGGCCTTCTGCATATTTATTTGTAAGGACTGTTCCTTGAGCTTCCATAACTGCAAGGCTTGTAAAGTTTTCACTTGCAATCATTTCAAGCTTAGTTTGTTGTCTTGTGAATTCTTTATTAATAAACTCAAAAACTTCTGGATCTGTTTCTTGTAGATGCTCTAAGTGCATGAGTTTATTTTATAACAGAAAGTCATTATTTAAGTAATGCTTCATCTGATAGATCGAAGCCTTGACCTTTTAGAAATTGTTCTACTGTTATCATCTCTTGTGCAGTTTTTTCTGGGAAATGATATGTTCTAGTCCAGCTTAATTTAAATTCAAAGCTATTTTCAACCTTGGCTTGATTTCGCTTTGAAATATTGATTGAGGCAAACCACCAATTTCTCCTAATATTATTGATTTAGCAGGAAAGATATGTCCACAAGAAATAGATAACTTTGATAACCTTTTGGAATAATCTGCTACATTGGTTGCAAAACATTTTGGTCTAATGACTAACTCAATATTACATAAAGGTAAATTAAGTAGAGGTAGCAATAATGATGCAACAAGAGATGCAAGAGCTATCTTGCTTTATTTGCTACGCGTTTTTCATCGATTAAAAATGAGCGATCTATGTGAATACTTTAATTTAACAGGGCAAGGCGTAAGAGATAATATTAGATGTATAAAGGAAAAAGCAAGAACTGACGATCCGCTAAGAAAAACATTTATACAAATACTAAGAGAAGTTTAGTCTTTAATTAATTTTTCTTTGTATATAGAATCAATTGCTGGGCTTACGAGACAAGATTCTAACTTTTATAAGAGAGTATCCCGATGAGATCCATAAGCTAAATTATAGCTTAAAACGCTTGAAAGCTGCTTGATATGTAAATGGACAACAGTTGACTAATTTAGACAGATAGAGACTAATTGTTTATATAATCTGACAACCTACTGTAAACTTCTTCTTCCAGTTCATTGTTATCCGGGCAATATCTTTTCTTATTTACATACAGAAGAATTAAAATATCTTCTTCAAGCTTCTTTGCATAAAACACTCTCAGCCCTTTACTTTTTCCTTCATTATCAACAGCAAATCTAAACTTAAAAATCTTCCACCCTTTTGATATAAGTTTTTGCCTATCAAGGGCATCGGAAAATCCTTCAATTTCCAAGCTATTAATGATTATGTTCTTTAGAACTTGCCCGATTTTGTATCCATCTAAATCATGTTCACTATCGCTGAAACATTCAAAAATATTTAATTTGAGCTTTTTATGCAAGAACTTAAAATCTTTAAAAATCTTAGGAGCGGCAAGAAATTGCATTGTACTCCTGTTCATGATCGTCAATTAAATTATATGCAGTAAAGCTTTCAATTACTCCACCTTCAGCAGCAGACAGGTAAGGTTCTTGTTCATGAGAAATGCTGACCAAATCTCTCCAATTTAATTTTCCGTATTTATTACAAACATACTGAACAGTTTTAATTTCTTCAGGAGTCAAATTTATCTGGGCTGTTTTTTTAATCTTATAACTGAAAGCAGGGTTTTCCTCAATAATTTTCTTTTCCTTTAATGCTTCTAAATCATTCGTTAAAGTGCTTGCCAGTGGACCTTGCTTTTGCTTTGTGTAAACAATTTCTTTGCCAGAGACAAAATTATCGTGAAAAGCAAAATGAATGAAATCAGCTAAATATTGTAACTTGGCAAGTTTAGTTTTATCTTCCACTTTTTCAAGCTCATCTATAATTTTGTATACAAGTTGTTGAGATTTTGTTAGCATAGCTTTCTATAATATTATATTACCCAGTTTATTAGGGATATAAAATAATACCTTAAGTTCCTGGGATAACAGCTAATTTTATAATTTATGATACTTACATTTGATTAAAAATGGATTAAAAGCAATAAGTCTAATAAACAGCTTGAAACACTACTTGAACTAAGATTAAAGGAACAATTAGGTAATAAAGAATATGAAGCAAATCGAAATTACTTTGAAGGCGGTTGCAGGCTTTTAGACTTGGCTAATAGAGCTTATGAGCTTTATGTGCAGCAAAGTCTTGAAGAAAAACGAGAGTTTCTAAATTACATGGTATCGAACTCATCTCTTTCTGGCTCTAATCTAACTGTAGAGCTAAAAGAACCATTTTCTGATTTTGCTGGTTGTGTGAAATCTGGAGATTATCTGGGGAGGTAGGATTTGAACCCACGAATGGCGGGACCAAAACCCGCTGCCTTACCGCTTGGCGACTCCCCAATAAGATCGATTTCTAATTCTCAGTTTACAACTTCACCATTTGAATGGCGGGAGTCATTACCCTTTGCCTTACCGCTTGGCGACTCCCCAATATGATCGATTCCTAATTTTCAGTTTTCACTTAACTTAAAATAAAATGATATTTCGCTTATCAATTATAATACGTAATAGAAACATATGTCAGAAATAACTTTCTTTAGTCACAAAATTAGGAAAGAAAGATCTAAATACATTTTTGTATTCATATTTGCTCTTTTTATGTGGGTTACTCAAGTGTCTGTCATTAATAAGTTTTTATTTTTAGATACAACATTAAATCTAATTTTGCTAAGTAATATTTACTTTGGTCTTATATTTGGACCTTATTTTGGAATGTTTTATGGAATAACTTCTTCTTTTTTTATTTCTAGCATTTTATATGACCACACTTTTTTAGTTTCTTATCCTTTAATTGGACTTTTAGCAGGCTTACTTAAGAAAAATATTTTTTCAGATGAACTTTTATTTTATATGATCCTTTCTTTTTTATTTACCTTAGTACTTGAACTTCTAAACGGCTGGCAATATGGTATAAGTAATTCATTTAATTTATTTGAGAGATATTTTTTAATTAGCTTTAATGGAGCACTTATAAATCTTTGCATTGCACCTGTTTTTTATATAGTAATAAACTACATAACTAAGAAGCTAAACATTCGACAATAACTTACGTCAGTATATCTATGAAATATCAAGCACCACGTGGAACACAAGACATTTTGCCAAAAGAAATTAAAAAATGGCAAAAAATTCTAGATGCTTCGAAAGAAATTTTAAAATACTACTCTTTTAAAGAAATTATAATTCCAATTTTTGAACATACTGAACTTTTCCAAAGAAGTGTTGGTGAAAGCACAGACATTGTAAATAAGGAAATGTATACTTTTTTAGACAGAAGTGATAGATCGCTTACTCTTCGCCCTGAAGCAACTTGTGGAATTGTTAGAGCATATATTGAAAATGGACTCCATCGTGAGTCAAAACCTGTAAAACTCTGGACACATGGTCCAATGTTTCGCTATGAGAGATCCCAGACAGGACGACACAGACAATTTCATCAAATAAATGCAGAAGTTTTGGGAAGTAATTCAATTACATGTGAAGTAGAGTCAATTTATCTTCTCTCAAATATTTTTGAAGATCTTGAGATTGATTTTAGAATAGAAATAAATTCTCTTGGTGATGAAGAATCAAGAAAATTATATAAAGAATACTTTCAAAAATATACTAAAGGCTTTTTAGGAGATCTTTGTAATGATTGTAAAAGAAGGTATGAGCAAAATCCTCTTAGGATGCTTGATTGTAAGGTAAAAGCTGATCAAGAAATTTATGCTGGAGCTAAAAAACCATTAGAATTTTTATCTTTTGACTCTAATAAAAGATGGGAAGAAATTAAAAACTTACTTGGGCTATATAAAGATAAAAACCAAAGGCAAATTAGAAATATTGTTACTAATCCAAACCTAGTAAGAGGATTAGATTATTACAATGATTTTGTTTTTGAAATTAAATCAACGAGTGAAATCTTAAAAGGGCAATCTACCATTTGTGCAGGTGGCAGATATGATAGCTTAGTTGAATCATTAGGTGGACCAAAGACACCAGGTTTTGGATGGGCAATTGGGATTGAAAGGTTAATGCTTCTAGTAAAAGAAGATAAGAAAACAAATATTTCAATAATGTTTTTAACAAATCAAAGCGAAGCATTTAATATTTCTACAGAGCTTTATAAAGAAACTAAAAATAAAAATTTAAAATTAAATATTGACATAAACTATAACCCTGTAAATATCTCAAAACAAGTTGAAGCTGCAGTTAAAAAAGATTTTGATTTTGTATTATTTTATCTAGATGAAGAAAAAAAGAAAAATTGTTTCAAAATTAAAAACTTAAAGACTCATAGCGAAATTGAATGTAAGATTGATATAAATGAAATTATAAATATTTTAAAATGTCAACCCAATTACCTACAATAAAAGAAAAATTAGGCAGTGCTGTAGCATACTTAACACTTGGTATATGGGGATTAATATGGCTATTAATTTCAAGAAAAAATTATTTTGATCAGAAAGATTTTGTAAGATTTCATTGTTACCAATCATTATTTATTGGAATGTTATATATGTTTATTCCACAAGGAATTACAATTTTATTTTCATTAATAATGCAAATCCTATCCTTAATTCCTGGTATTTCTTTTATTACAGGTTCACTACATGTTTTTCATGGTCTTTTACAACAAGCATTTTACTACGGCGGATTAATTTTAATTATTTATTGCGTAATATTTTGTCTGTATGGAAAATATACAAACATTCCGTGGATATCACAGTTAATAAGTAGGATGTTACGCTAAACGATTGCCTTTTCTTTTTTTAATTGCTTATTATACTCGTCCACAGCTCTGTTCAAATGCATTGAGCAAAATTTTGGACCACACATAGAACAAAATTCTGCAGACTTAAAGAATTCACTTGGAAGTGTTTCATCATGATATTCTCTAGCACGATCTGGATCTAAAGATAGTTCAAATTGTTTTTTCCAATCAAATGCATAACGAGCTTTTGAAAGTTCATTATCTCTGTTGATTGCATTTCTTCTATGCCGTGCAATATCTGCTGCATGAGCTGCAATTTTATATGCAATAATTCCTTCTCTTACATCATTAGGGTTTGGCAATCCTAAATGTTCTTTGGGAGTTACATAACATAACATTGCTGCTCCTGACCATCCTGCAAGTGCTGCTCCAATTGCTGATGTAATGTGATCATAGCCTGGCCCTATATCAGTAACCAAAGGACCAAGAACATAAAATGGTGCTTCATGACACATCTCCATTTGTATTTTTACATTCATGTCAATTTGATTCATTGGTACATGTCCTGGACCTTCTATCATTACCTGGACATCTTGTTCCCATGCTTTAAGTGTTAATTCACCTAAAGTTTTTAGCTCTGCAAATTGTGCATTGTCACTTGCATCATGAATACAACCAGGTCTCAGCCCATCACCAAGCGAAATAGTAACATCATACTTTTTACAAATTTCTAAAACCTTGTCATAGTGCGTATAGAGTGGATTTTGTTTCCCATTTTTTATCATCCACTCTGCCATAATAGCTCCACCACGACTAACTATTCCTGTTATTCTTCCTGAAACAAGTGGCAAATATTCTTGTAAAACCCCACAGTGAAGTGTCATGTAATCTACACCTTGTTTTGCTTGAAGTTCAATCACATTGAAAATATCATAGGCAGTTAAATCACCAACATCTTTTACTTTTTGAACAGCTTGATAAATAGGAACTGTACCAATAGGGATTGAACTCTTATTAATAATTTCACACCTAATCTCATCTAGGTTTCCACCTGTTGAAAGATCCATTGCAGTGTCAGCACCATATTTTATAGACATTTCAAGTTTTTTAAGTTCTTCTTCTATATTTGAAGTTACTGCTGAATTACCAATATTTGCATTGATTTTGCATTTAGAATTTATTCCTATGCACATTGGCACAAGATTTATATGATTTATATTTGCTGGAATTATCATTCTTCCACGAGCTACTTCAGATCTAACAAACTCAGCTTCAAGATCTTCAACCTTAGCTACATATTCCATTTCTTCGGTAGCAATCCCATTTTTTGCATAATGCATTTGAGTTTTATTTAGATCGTTTTTTCTTTTTTCTACCCAGTTTGCTCGCATTTTTCTTCTCCTTTTTATCCTTTCGCCGTTTCACTAGTTCGCCGATACACCGGTATGATCCCTTCAATAGGACTACTAGCACTAGCATATTCTTTAACGGGTATGCGTCCTGCAAGATATGCTTTTCGTCCAGCTTCTACACCAAGTTTAAAAGCTTCTGCCATTTGAGATGGATCACAAGCACATGCAATTCCTGTATTAATAAGAACTGCATCTGCGCCCATTTCCATAACTTCACTAGCTTCAGATGGTACTCCAATTCCAGCATCAACAATCACAGGAACTTTTGACTCTTTAATAATAATTTCAATATTTGCCTTTGTTTTAATTCCTTGACCTGTACCAATTGGGGAGCCAAGCGGCATAACAGTAGCACAGCCAATTTCTTCTAACTTTTTAGCTAGCACTGGATCTGCATTTATATAAGGAAGAACAACAAAGCCTTCTTCTATAAGTTCTTTTGCTGCTTCTAAAGTAGCAATTGGATCTGGTAAAAGATATTTTGGATCTGGAATTACTTCAAGTTTTACCCAATTATTTATACCCATTGCTCTTCCAAGCCTTGCAATTCTTATTGCTTCTTCTTTTGTTTGGCATCCAGCAGTGTTTGGTAAAATCAAATATTTTTTTGTATCAATTTCATCAAGCAATCCAACATGTCCTTGTGCATTTAAATCTATTCTTCTTATAGCTACAGTAATAATTTCAGCACCAGACTTTTCATGTGCTAGTTTCATTGTATTAAAATCAGAAAATTTTCCAGTACCTACTAATAGCCTTGACTTAAAAGTTTTTTTAGCTATTACAAGCTCATCTTTTTTAACTTGTGGATCTAAAACTGTTTTCAAAGAAATACCCTCTTACAGCACAAAAAATACTAGCATAAATAGGGATAACCCAAAAAAATGGACATAATTATTTGGCATAACAATAATACATATACTACTTTTTTACTTTTTCTTAATACTTCTAACAAACAATAATAGGTGGGAAAACTTATGTTTATTTTAAATCCTGGAAACATCAGAAGAATAATGCCACAAGCACCAAGACCTGCTCCTCTTCGCCCTGGCCAAGCCTTACCTCAAGCAGGACAACCAGTTGTATCACCTCAAGTAATAAGAGGAGATAGTTTTTCCCCTTTTCTATTTAATAACCCATTATTTGGCCCAAACCCATATTATAGATTCGGTAACCAAGCGGGAAATCAGTTCGGTAATCAGTTTGGTCAGTTTGGTCAGTTTGGTGATCCTTATTTAAGTCCTTATAGTAACAGCGTTAATCAATTTGGTAATCCCTTTGGCAGCTATGGTTACGATGGTTATGGTGGTTACGGTGGTTATGGTGGTTATGGTGGTTACGGTGGTTATGGTGGTTATGGTGGTTATGGTGGTGGCTATGGTGGTTACGGTGGTTACGGTGGTGGCTATGGTGGTTATGGTGGTTATGGTGGTTATGGTGGTTATGGTGGCTTAAATCCTTTTGGTGGTTATGGTGGTTATGGTGGTTATGGTGGCTTAAATCCTTTTGGTGGTTACGGTGGTTATGGTGGTTATGGTGGCTTAAATCCTTTTGGTGGTTACGGTGGTTATGGTGGTTTCAACCCTCAATTAGCTCATATGTTGTCATCTACTGCTTTTATGCAACAGGCACAGCCAAGTGCTAGATCACCTTCATCATTTCCTTACTATCAATCAATGTCTACACCTGACGGGAGACTACAGTATGCAGTTGTCAATGGAAAGCCTGTAGGATTTCCAATAAATTATCCAATTCCAAATGCAAATCTACTTTCATTTGGGTCAGGACAAAATTTCTTTTAGCTAAAACATCTAATTAGTAATTATCAAGCAAAGGTGGAGTAAGAGTCCCATCACCTGAATCCATAATATAAGAAACTTCTTCACCTCTTGGAATTGCTACATTAATTGGTTGGCCTGGAACTGGTGGAGAAACAGGAGATGATACAACCTGACTAGTAACCTCAGGAGGAGGTGGAGACATTACTGGTGTAAGCGGATTTGTAATATATAAACCTCGACTTAATGCTGCTAAGTTTGCTTTGTTTACTAAGACATCAGCCTTATTTTGCAAACGTTCTGCTTTTGCTCTGAGTTTTGAAGCTTTTAAAGATAGTCTTGTTGCCTTTCTCATATTTTCAATTGCATTTTCCTGCATTCTTATAGTCTTGTAATTTACTTTTGCATGTAGTAATTTTTCTTGAGCTTCTGCATATCTATCAATTATCTCAGCACTTAACGACTTTGGCTCTTCTGAACGTACTGACTTAGTTAACAAACACAATGAAATTAAAACTAATAAAAACAATAAACTAAACTTGAAATATCGCATATAAACTTCCTCTTCTAATTTTTTAAACCAGCTAAAACTTACGTTTCTCTTATACAGTTTGTGAAATTTTGGAAATGTTCCCAGACTTTCCCAGATTGTAAATGTTGTAATGCAATCCTATAACCATCACTAAAAGATGAGGCTTTCTTACTTAAATATAAAGCTGCTCCTGTATTAATTGCTACAAATTTAGCCTTATTCATTATTTTTTCCTTAAAATAATTTCCTTTTAAAATATTAAAAAAGACACTTACACCCTCATCTGAATTTTTAATAATTAAATCATCCACTTGCATTATAGATTCATTTAAATCCTTAGCTTCAAGTATTTCTTTTTTTATTTCACCATTTTTAACTAACCAAATATAATTTGTTCCACACAATGAAAACTCATCTAAGTACATATTTTCATTTATTTTAGAACATACAACAAGTACTTCTTTTTTTTCTTGCAAACTTAACGCACTGGACATTAATTCTCCCCATTCAATCTTTGAAACACCTAAAAGGTGAAATGATGTTTTATATGGATTTGTCAGAGGACCTAATAAATTTACAAAGCAAGAAATTTTATTTTTTTTACAAACTCTTTTTACATCACTAAATAACTCTCTTAATATTTTTGAGCTGACAAACATTAAATTATATTTTCTAAAACACTCTTCATTATATTTAGAATCTAAATTTATTTCGATTTTATTTAAGATATCCACACTTCCAAGAACACTAGTAGTACTTCTTCCAGAATGCTTAATTACTTTTATCCCACAAGAAGATGCAACAATTGCAGCTAAGGTAGATACATTAAACGTATTTAACATATCTCCACCAGTTCCACAAATATCAATTGCTTCAGTATCAAGCTCAATTTGTTTTGAAAAAGAAAATAAAATATTTGCTAATTTAATTAGTTCAGAAGGTGTTTCTTTTTTTTGTCTCCACAAGATTGCAAGTTTTTTAATATCTTCATCATTCAGCAATCTTTCTTTAAAATTATGCACAATAATATTAAGATCTTTTTCATTTAGATCTTTTTTTGATTCAAGTTTACTTAAAACATTTTTAAAATCCATGAAAAAATCCAAATACATTTACTTTGCTTCTTCAAATAAGGATAAACTAAATGAAATTAAAAACATATGGCCTTTAAAAAAGATTAGCATCAAACCAACACCAAGAGATTTTTTAGTTAATGAAAATGGAAAATCATTTGTAGAAAATGCATATAAAAAAGCTAAATCGTTATCAAAAAAGTTAAAATGCATTGCATTTTCTGATGACTCAGGAATAGAAGTGTTTGTCTTAAACAAAAAGCCAGGGGTAAAATCCTCAAGATTTTTTAGAAATGGTAAAGGGATGTATGAAATTATTCAAAAACTAAAAAATAAAAAAAATAAGAAATGTTGCTTTACTTGTGCCATAGTAGCTACTGACATGAATGGAAAAATTATTTTTAAAACAAAAAAATCTTGGTTCGGAAGGATTGCAGAAAAACCAATTGGGGAAAATGGTTTTGGTTATGATCCGATTTTTATTGTTCCCGGCTTAAACAAAACCTCTGCTCAAATAAGTCCAAACTTAAAAAACAAGCTTAGTCACAGAGCCATGGCTGTTAAGGCTTTTGCAAAGTGGTTACAAAGAGCTTACAAATCTAATTAAGGCGTTATATTAAAATATTTCTTATTTACAAGCTTTAACCCCTTTGATACGATAGTGTTAATTGATTAGTTAGATAATAATTTACATTTGAAGGAGAATATTTCATGAGCATAGTAGTTAGTAGTACCACAAGTTTTAAACAAAAAGCTATAGAGCCTGCAGGATTGATCTCAAGAGGTATCGCAGGAGCAAGCGAAATAGTAGAAAAAGCAACTTTTTTAAGAGCTAAAGGAAATGTAGAACTTGCAAGGACTATTTTAAAACGTGCAGCTGCAGAATATATAAAACATGGTCCAGATTTTGCAGCTAGCGCTAGTTGTGCAAGTGCACTTTATAGAACACATAACAACGATCTGGAAAAAGCTACTGCTGCAAGAGACATACTTAGTTCTGTGGGGCCGACTTTTAATTATCGTGGTGAGATAGTAAATACTGAAGTATTAATTGGAATTGCAGGTAGCAGAAAAGATCATCCGGATAAAATATACATGCAAACAATTTTAGAACCTATTAGACTTGCAAGACCAAAGGAAGAAGGACTTAGAAATAAGATTCGAGAAAAAGCACGATCACGATCTATGAGTCTTTAATTCATCATCATGCTCTCCACAACAAACTGCATAGATTTTAAATTGAATATCAACTACTTCTACACCTTTTTCCTGTGCAATCCTATAGCCTACTTCATTTACTAAGTCATCTTCAAATTCCATTGTCTTATTACAGTTTAAGCAAATAATATGATGATGAGGCCTTTTATCTTTGTTTAGTTCATAATGCTTATGACCTTCTGCAAAGTCAAGTTCTCTTAAATACCCAAACTGAGAAAGTAATTTTAAAGTTCTATATGTAGTAGCTAAACTAATATTGTCATGTTTTTTACTAAGAGTGTTAAAAAGATCTTCTGCACTTAAATGAGTTCCATCTGGAAGATCCATAAAGATCTGTAAAATTTTTTCTCTTTGAGTCGTTACACGAAGACCCTTACTTCTTAAGTTTTGGAAAACATTGTCTCTTGTAGTATCAAATGTCATGCCTATATTATAAGGCTTATAAATTAAGGACTTTTTTCTTACCACTTACCTCTTATCACTTATCACTTAAATTAGCCCCCCACCGGGATTGAACCGGCGACCTCGTCCTTACCAAGGACGTGCTCTACCAACTGAGCTAGAGGGGCATGGGCGGCGCTGGGGTCGAACCAGCGAAGACTTACGTCAGCAGATTTACAGTCTGCCCCCTTTGGCCACTCGGGCAGCCGCCCGTACTAGAGGATCAGAGTAGAACATTAATTTTTAATCCTTCCTTTCTGATTCTCTGATCTCTGATTTGCCGAAGGTGGGAGTTGAACCCACAAGGGCTTTCGCCCGCTACGACCTGAACGTAGTGTGTTTGCCAATTTCACCACTTCGGCAAATTGTAAACCCATCATCATTAAACAATTAATTTTTTTAAATCTGTGTTTGTAATCATCTAAGATTTATTACTCACAAGTTGCTTCCCCATCTTTTGTAAAACAAAATCAATGTCAACCCCAAACTCTTTTTTAAATTCTCTACTTTTACCAATTGCTGACCAAATTTCAAGTGCACAATCATATCCTCTTTTACCACTTACTATTTTACATTTTAACTTTTTTTTAGTGGAATTAGGATTAATATCAATATCTTTTATAGCACACCTATGTCCTTTATCTAGTCCCTCAGCTATCCTTAAGAAGGAACTTAGCTCTTTTACAAGCTTTTTATGATCTCTTGGCAGATTCTGAAAGTTTGGGTGGCTATCTTTAGGGTTGCTTTGTCTATGGTACCTAGCTATATTAGCTATAAGTTCTACTTCTTCATCATTAAATCCTAATAATCCACTATTTCTTATGAGGTAATAAGAGTGCTTATGATGATCGTTTTGTGTTACTAGTGCACCTATGTCATGAAGCGTTGCAGCGGCTTCTAAAAGTTCTTTTTCTTTAGCTCCATAATTGTGGAGCATACTTTTAGTTTTATCAAATATTATTGAACTTAACTTTCTAACTTGGAGGGCATGATTTTCTTGAAAGTGATACTTGTTAGCAAGTTCTATTACACTTCTTTCCCTAATAGTTTTTTGATATTGTAATCGGTCTTTAATTATTCCTTTTTGAAGCAACTTGTCTACAATAAGCCCTTCTCTTAAAGCTCTATCACAATAAAAAATTTCTTTTACGTTTAAATTTTTCATTATTGCTTTTAAAATAATTGCACCAGCTAGTATTATTTCAGCCCTGTTTTTGCTTATGTCAAAAGCATCTGCACGTTTTTCTTTAGGAGTTTGAATCATCTTTTCTAAAATTGAACATAATGATTCATAAGTTATTTTGTATTGGTTTAAGTTTGGTATATTTTCAGAGTCAGCAAAGTTATGTATTCGATAATCAATATTTGCAATTGTTTGAACAGTTCCGGACGTTCCTACTAAAAAGTCAAATCCACCAGCTTGTTCGATTTGTTGAACTTTAGTTAATATCAAGCCTTCAATAGATTTTTCAACACACTCAACTTTTTCTAAAATGTTAGATTCATCTTTTAAATCTCTTTCAGTAAGTCTTACTGCACCTGATTTTATACTTGATAAGTGGTAAATAAACTCTTCGTCTCCTACTATAAATTCTGTGCTTCCTCCTCCAATATCAACTATTCCAATTTTTCTTCCTTTCAGTTCTAATGATGATAAAACTCCTAGATAAATAAGCCTAGCTTCTTCAATTCCTGAGATAGGATGGGCATCAATATCCAATTCATTTCTAATTTTTAACAACCACTCTTTGCCATTTCTAGCTTCTCTAACTGCACTTGTTGCACTTGCAAAAATTTCTGTAACATGATGTCCTTCTGCAAGTTTTTTAAATCTTTTAAGAGTTTCAAATCCTCTTTTCATATCATTTTCTGTTAGTTCATGATTAGGTTCATGAAATGTACCAAACCTAACTGTTTCTCTAAGTCTGTCTAATACTTTAAATGACTGTGACTCTGGATTAATTTCAGCAACAATAATATGAAAGGAGTTTGAACCAATATCTATAGCTGCAATTCGTTCATTTGAAGTGTTCATAGGTTCTCTTCCTGTCAAGTTTAACAAGCTTATTGTTTTTTTGCTTTAAAAATGCACCGGAGACGCCACATCGTGGCGTCTCTACTTCTCCAATTATTTTAATTTCTTTTATTTTTTTTAATTTCCTGCAATCTTCCTTACTAGCTGTACCTACTAATTGGTAGTCCTCGCCACTATACAAAATTTTTTTTGAAATTGGGATTTTATCTTCATCAATTATAATCTTTACCTTGCTTTCATTTGATATTTGAATTAAACAATCTGCAAGGCCGTCACTTGAGTCCATTAGTGCACATCTTTTTGTAAGCTTTATAATTTTTTGTCCTAATTTTATTTGTGGTATTGGTTTTTTTGCTGCATAGCCAAATGTTCCTGTGACGAAAACAAGATCACCTGGTTTTGCGTTTGATCGTTTTCCCGTAGAGACGCCCCAATGAGGCGTCTCTACAGTTTTTCCAATTAATGTAATCGTAATATTTATTTCTTTTGATCTTGCAAGATTACCACCTATAATTTGTGTTTTATATTTTTTTGCACAAGATAGGATTCCTTTATATAATTTTTTTATCCACAGCAATGGAGGAGCAGGTAGTGATAGTGAAACCAAGGCGTAAAGAGGTTTTCCACCCATTGCAGCAATATCACTTAAATTTACTGCTAGCGCTTTCCATCCAATTTCCTCCGGGGTATAAGTTTTAGTTGTAAAATGCGTGTTCTCTACAAGCGTATCTGTGGTTACTATTAAATCTTTTTCTATAATTGCTGCGTCGTCAAATAAAAATTTTTTTGAGTTTGGAACAATTGCTCTAATTACTTTTAATATTTCTTGTTCTGTTGTCACTCTAATTCACACCAATCTTTTCCCCAGCTCATATTTACTACAAGTGGAACTTTAAGTGGTTGATTTAATTCCATTGCTTCTTTTACAACTTTTTCAATTTTTTCTTTTTCTTCTGGATAAACATCTAAAACAAGTTCGTCATGTACTTGAAGTATAAGTTTTGATTTATATTCTTTTTCTTTAAGTTCCTTATAAACTTTTATCATTGCAAGTTTCATAATATCTGCTGCAGTTCCCTGCAAAGGTGCATTACAAGCTGCTCTTTCATCTTCTCTTTGAAGAGCTTTGTTTTTTACGTTTAAGTTTTTGAAATATCTTCTTCTTCCATACATTGTTTCAACATAACTTTTTTTCTTGGCATGTTTTAAAAGGTTTTCAAAAAATGGTTTTACTTTTTTAAAGGTTTGAAAATATTTATCTATAAAATCTTGTGCTTCTTTTTGACTTATAGCTAACTGTCTTGCAGTTGCAAATGCACCTTGTTGATAAATTAATGCAAAGTTTAAAGTTTTACCATGTGATCGCGCCTCAGGAGTAACTTTGTCTTCGCTTACATCATAAATTTCCATTGCAGTTCTTTTATGTATATCTTCTCCAGCTTTAAATGCTTTTATTAAAACTGGATCTTCTGACATGTGTGCAAGTATTCTAAGTTCAATTTGTGAATAATCAGCACTTAGTATTAATCCATGGTCAAAACTTGAAACAAATGCTTTTCTAATCTTTCTGCCAAGCTCTGATCTTATAGGAATATTTTGTAGATTTGGATTGCTTGAACTTAATCTTCCTGTAGTTGTAATTGTTTGATTAAAATCACAATGAATGTTTCCAGTCTTTTTATCTATTTGTTCTGGCAGTGAATCAGTATAAGTAGAGATTAATTTTGTTAATTGTCTGTATTCAAGAATGTTTTCTACAATTTTTGTTTTATCGTGATGAGCTAATGCTTCAAGTGTTCTTGCATCTGTAGAATATTGACCAGTTTTAGTAATTTTTCCTTCGTGTTCAAGTTTAAGTTTGTCAAAAAGAATTTTTCCAAGTTGTTGAGGGGAATTAATGTTAAAAGGTTCACCTGCTGCTTTAAAAATTTTTTCTTCTAGTTCGCAGGCTTTTTTTGTAATTTCATTTGAAAGTTCTTTTAAAAATTTGGTATCAATTCTTACCCCATCTAATTCCATATTAGCTAAAACAGGAATTAACGGGTTTTCAATTCCTTCAAGTACACTTGTTAAAGATTTTTCTAAGTTAGCTTTATAATATTTAGCCAGCTCAAGTGTAAATGTTGCATCTGCAATTGCATAAGGTGCAACTCTATCTATATCAATGTCTGCCATGGATAATTGTTTCTTCCCACTTCCAATTAATTCATCAATTTTTGTCATTCTAAAGCCTAAAATCCTTGCTGTTTGATCCTTTAATCCATGCTTTTCATCAGGGTTTGAGACATAGCTAGCTAGCATTGTGTCATAAATATTTTCATTAAGATCTATTCCATACCTTTTTAAAATCTCATATTCAAACTTACAATTTTGTGCAATTTTAAGTTTCTTGGGATTTTCTAAAATTGGTTTTAATTCTTTTAAAACTTGTTCTGATTTTAACTGCTTGCCAGAATTGTGTCCTATTGGTATGTAACAAGCACTTATATCTTCTGATTTTTCAAGATCTGGTTTTTCTTTTTTAAAACATGCAAGGCTTATACCAACAATTTCACATGTCATTGAATCAATTGAATTAGTTTCCAGATCAATGCAAATATAATTTTTGTTACTTAATTCATTAATGAATTTATCTAGATCTTCTTCTGTATCAGTTATATTTGTCTTTAAGGATGGGGTTTTAAGTTTTTCTATAGGATCTTCTAATTTCAATTGTTGTGAACCTTGGTCTTTTATTTCAAATGGTTTACCTTCATTAAAAGGAGCAAGGACATTAGGTAATCTTTTTACAAAGCTATTAAATTCAAGTTTTTGTAAAAATCTTGTTAGTTTATTTGTGTCTGGTATATTTAAATGAGTATCTTTTAAATTAATGTCTATTGGTACACTGGTATGAATTGTTGCTAATTTTTTTGAAAGGAGAGCACTTTTTTCACCTTTTATTATTTTCTCTTGAAGTCCTTTTTGTTCTACTTTAGTTACATTTTTAAAAATGTTGTCAAGTGTTCCATATTCAGCTAAAAGCTTTGCAGCTGTTTTTTCACCTATTCCTTCTACACCAGGAATATTGTCTGATGAGTCACCACAAAGGCTTTTAAAATCTATTACTTGTTCAGGCCATATTCCCCAATAATCAAAAACTTCTTGCCTGCCATATTCTTTTAATTCACCTTTAGAGGGGACAAGAACTTTTATTTTGTCATTAATTAATTGAAAAGCATCACGATCTCCTGTAAGGATTAAAACGTTTTGCCCGCTGGCACTAGCTTTTTTTGCAAGTGTTCCAATAACATCGTCTGCTTCATATCCAGGGAGTTCATAAATTGGAATTTCAAAACTCTCAAGTCCTTCTCTAATATAAGGCCATTGAGTAGACAATTCTTCTGGCATTTCTTCAGGTCTATTTGCTTTATACTCTTCATATGCTTTATGCCTAAACGTTGGTTCCTTACAGTCATATGCTGCTGCAATTGCTTTTGGTTTTGTTTTATCAAGAAGATCAAAAAGTGCTTTTAAAAAACCATATGTTGCCCAAGTAGGAATACCTCCTAAGGTTCGCATGTTTGTACGCTCCATTGCAAAAAACATTCTAAAAGCTAGGTTAGGTGCATCGATGAGAATTATAGTGTTGTTTTCACTTAGCATTTAAAATAATTTTACAATAATTAGTTGATTAGTTTGGATTTACTTTCATTCCTTCGTCATACAGGCTTAACTTTTTATTTTCTGAATGTGTTTCCAGAATTCCTAGAGTATAAAACACACTTGCACCTCTATCGAAAAAGTAAGAGAGGAAATTTAATCCTTGTACTTTCTCTGCAATAAATGGAACTCGTTTTAATTCATCTGCAAATGCTGCACTTACCCACACTAATCCTGATTGAACAAAGCGTGAGTTTAAGTTTAATCCTCTTTTCTTACCTTCACTAAAGGAACCATCAGAAGTAATTTTTTTGTTTTCATCTGTAATAAGAGAAAAATCACAACTTATTCCACCAATATTCCTTATTAAAGCTCCAAGAGGCTGAAAAACAAAAGCTATAATGGCACCAGTAGTCTGTAAAATTGAAGCTAGAGTTAGTCCATGTGTTAATTTACTAATATTTTGGGGTTTTTCTATAAGCTCTTTAACTATTTTAGGAATTTCTTTTAAAAATTCTTCAAGACTTTTCAGCCAACCTCTTTCCATAAAGTTGCCACCAATAATTTCTTTTTTCCCATTTTCATCACTAACTCTTTCTCTTTGGTCTATAATTCTAAAAAATTGTCCTAACCCTTGTGAAATTCCCCTGAATAACCATAAATTAAATCCACTGCTAAATATTGCAATTGGGATTTCTAAGATATTTCCAAAAAAGGGAACCAAATTTTTCTTTTCCCAAAGATCAATTCCTCCAACAAGCCCTTGTGTTCCTGTAGCAAACTTTGTCCAAATCCCGCTAATTTTTTCTAGCCAATCTTGAAGTGATTCTAAAAATGTCCAGTTACTATTTATAAAAGTTATTAGATTAATTAAAGATGCACCACCATTACCAATATAGTTAATTGTAGTTTTATTATTATCAAGAAATGATCTTGCATTCCTTTGAATATTTCCAAAATTATTCCAAGGTAAGTACCTTCTAGTACTAAGAGCTCTTGTTTCTTGTAGATAAGTTGCACCAGCCATTTATGATATTTTCCTAAAATAAAATTATATTTATTGTATTTATTAACAACCGTTATTATATATTGTAAGGACATGCCATGGTTTATCTCTTAATCTTCTTTTCAAGTTCAGCTTTATTAACTGGCATTGCAGGTAATGTATTTGAGCTTATTCCCATCATTTCATTACTCGAGGAGCCAGGTGGTACCATTGGCCAGACATTTGCTTCATAATGGAGTTTGAAATCCAGCAATAGGGGTTTACCACGGCAGGGCGTACCATGGTACGCCCCTACTGCTTCTTTAATGGCACTCTCTACATCATTTGGATCTTCAATTCTTATTCCTTTTACTCCAAATGCTTCAGCTAGTTTTACGTAATCTGGACTTCCTATACCTAAGTCAATATAGCTGTAACGTTTGTCAAAGAAAAGTTCTTGCCATTGTCTTACCATACCAAGATTGCTGTTATTAAATAAAACAATTATTACTGGAAGATCACTAGCTATCATTGTTCCTAATTCTTGAAAGTTCATTTGGAAACCACCATCTCCAGTTATAGAAATCACTGGCGTGTCAAGTCCTAACTCTTTTGCTGCTGCTTTTGCTCCAAGTGCTGCAGGGAAACCATATCCCATTGAACCAAGTCCGCTTGAACTACACCAGTGTCTTGGTTTATTTATTTCAAGATATTGAGCTGCCCACATTTGATGTTGACCAACATCTACTGTATAAATTGCATCCTTAAAATATTTATTTAAGGTTAAAAGAATTTGCTGTGGTGAAATTTGATTTTTATCTTTTGGGATATCCAAAGGATATTGTTTTTTCCATTCTTCAATTTGTGAAATCCACTCTGTAGTATCACATTTTTTACCATTAATTTTTTCATTTAAGTCAGTTAAAACATTTTTTGCATCACCTACAATTGGGATATCAATTACATCTCTCATGACTCTGTTTTTCCCAATTTCAGCAGGATCAATGTCTATGTGGATAACATTTGCACCAGGTGCAAATGTTTCTACTTTTCCAGTAACACGATCATCAAAACGAACACCAACAGCAATTAATAAGTCACATTCATGAATTGCATAATTTGCATAAGCAGTTCCATGCATTCCAAGCATTCCATAGTTTAAAAAGTGATTATCTGGGAAGGCACCTTTCCCCATGATAGTATAAGTCACTGGTATAGAGCATGTTTCAGCTAGTTTAAGTATTTCTTCTGATGCATTACTTCCAATTACACCCCCTCCAATATATAAAACAGGCTTTTTAGATTCTAGAATTAATTTTGCTGCAGTATGAATTTGCCTAGCATTTCCTTTTATAGTTGGTTTGTAACCTGGTAAAGTAAATTTATTTTCCATTCCTTCAAAATAATCAAAGGAGGTTTTTAAAACATCTCTTGGCAAGTCAATTAAAACAGGGCCAGGTCTTCCAGTTGAAGAAATTAAAAAAGCTTTTCTAATTGTTTTTGGAATTTGATTTGGTGTAAGAACAAGATAACTATGTTTTACTACTGGCATTGTAATGCCAGTAATATCTGCTTCTTGAAAAAAATCTTTTCCAATTGCTCCTGTAGAAACTTGTCCAGTTAAAGCAATTACTGGGATTGAGTCCATGTGAGAGCTGCATAAGCCAGTAACTATATTTGTTGCTCCAGGACCACTTGTAGCAAGAACAATTCCTGGCTTGCCAGAAATTCTTGCATAACCATCGGCCATAAAAGCTGCACATTGTTCATGGCGAACAAGTATATGATTTACGTCATTCCTTTTATATAGCTCATCATAAAGTCCAAGAACAGCACCTCCTGGATAACCAAAAATTGTTTTTACACCTTCTTTTACTAAACAATTTAAAAGTGCTTCTGAACCTCTTAATTTTATTTTGTGCCCTTTTTCTTCTGACATAATTGTAGGAACTAATTATATCAGTGTTTAGAAGTTTTGAAGTGTTAAAGTTAATCCCACATTCCGCACATCTCCGTGAAAGGTAAAAAATATTAAATAAAAGGAGTAAAGCTACTGGCCAAAATAAAGGTTTTATGAGAATAGTTATGTAGTGAAAGTAACAACAAAGATATTAGACCATCATGGAATAGTAGCTGCAATAATCTTATTTCACCCATTACTTAAACCAAGACCACAAGTCTTTTAGTCTTTTAACTACGATGCCCATCCCTCCTTTTTGAGGAATTATTTGTCTTCTGTCATAGTTTCTAAAAAGTTCAAGCAAAGAAGTTTGTGTTAACGGAGTAGGTACACTTTTTAAAATCTTAGCTATTGATTTAGTAGGAATATCTTCAGCTGCAAGAGCTAACTCAGAAAGATCTAATTTGCCATCAATAGAAAGTTTAAGTATGTTAATTGTACCTGCTATTAAGTTTTGTAGTTGCTTAATTTCATTAGTGTCTAGTTTTAACTTTCTCAGCTCACTTTTAATAGCTTGAGAAGGAAACGGGTGCTCTGGAATTTCTGAAATTGTATTTATTATTTGCAGTGGTCTTAGTCCTTTTGCAAGATCTCCGACAGCTTCAAAATCTATATCACCAGTGATTTCCCCTTTCTGAGTTAAATGCTTTAAGTAACCTTTTGTAAATCCATAGCCTACTAATTTCTTATGAAATAAATAACATGGTTCAAAGAAACCAAATACATCCGGGTGGACAAACTCTTTTAAAAGCTTGTCAAGCTTCCTTGAGCAACCCTTTTCATCTATAGGGAATTCATTCACGTTATCTAGGATTGGGAAGTTAGTTGTTGCAATTAATATTGGATGTAGATTAGCTTGTTGTAATTTTTGAAATAAAACTAAAAATCTACTTGCTCTAACTTGATTACCGGGGTTTGCCATCTTGTTAATTTCATCAACTAATACAACACATCTGCCATGCCTTGCAAGTTTTTCAATGTACTGATCAAGGGTGTACTTCCTTTCAGCACTTTCTACTATTAAGAGCTGTTCTTCCTCAGTTTCCGTAATCATTCCATCGGATAATAGTTCATAAGGTAACGCTAATTCATTAGCAAGAACTTCGCCGAAATGTGATTTACCAGTACCTGGGGCACCTGAAAACAAAAGGCCTTTTGAAAATCTATTGCTATTTATAGAACTTAATGCTATTCCCAAAGCTCTTTCTTTTAAATCAACCATTCCAAAGTAGTCCTTAAATGATGGTGCCATCTCTCTATAGACAAGTAAAGCTTTGCCTTGAGCAGTTGTTGCTGGTGGGCTTGCAACTATTTCTCCGCTCATTTCTGATGAGTAAATAAGTGACTTTAAAGTATCTTTTAGCTTAAGTCTATTTGAATCATCAAGGGCTTTATGAAGTAGAAACCTTCCACCACCACTTAGCTCTAACCCATTTTTTCTTAAGTCATCAATTAAGTTTAAAACCGCAAGCTTGCAAAAATTTTCGGATGTTCCCAAAAGTTCAAAAAGATCACCTGCTGCTAAATTAAATTCTGTATAATCGCCCCACTTTATCTCCTCTGACTTAGTTTTAGTTAAGGACCACTCAATAGCATCATTTATCTTGCTTGAGGCTTTGTTAAATACTTCCACTGCATGAGAATCTGAGGCATTCTCCTTTTTTTCAGAAAGTTTTCTTTTCAACCTAAAGTAATCTACCATAGGTTTTTTAGTAGATTCACTTCTTCTTAATAACATCCAATAAAAAACAGGTGAAACATTCTCCCACAATCCTATATCTTCTCCGCTATCATCTTTAAATTTGTGCTTAGCAGCGACTTGTACCAAATTAAATAAATCAAGTTGGGCAATCCTATTTTTTAACCTTACATATTCTTCAAGCACATGACCTTCTATGATACTTTCATCTCCTATTCCTTTTAGTAAAGGAGCAATAACACCAAAAGAATTGTTTAATATCATAGCTTCATCTTCACTAAGAGGTCTCTTATCGATAAACTCTTCAACACATCTTGCAGAATATCTAAAACACTCAGCTCTATCTGTAGGAGTTAGCTCTGGAACTTCTGAAAAGTTTTTAAAATATCTGCCTGCTTTATTTTCTGCTTCTGTCAAGTCTCTTAGTCCGGCTAAAAGAGTAGCTCTTACTTCTAGGTTAGGATCTGATAAAACAAGTTCTATTAGTCTGGAGAAATCGTTATTATTGTAGAGTTTAGTCAAAATACATTTTGGATCTGCCAAAGCTATTGCTCCAGCCATAATAATCCGTGAAAGATCATCTTTCTCTTTTTCTAGAACACTTGCTAAATGACAAGGGTACCAAAAATATCTCTTACCAAGCCTGTAAGTCTTAAGAGCAGCATAAGCTCCTTGCCGCCGAACTAACAAATATGGTGATTCTAATAATGAACCAATTTCTCTATTTATATCACTTAGTGCGCCGCCCATCCACTCCAGAAATCTTACAAAAACTTTTGCAGCGATCTCTCGGGTTTCAATAGTTGGAGAGACATTGAAGGCACCCATCGTATAAGAGCTATCACATGCAATTTTCAAAATAGAATTCTTGAGCCAATTTTTGACAATCTGAGCATCTCTTCCAAAGTTCCGCAGTTTTTTACATTCTTCATCACTAATGGGTTTTTCTTTGTCTAATTCAAGTAACAGATTATTAAGTATTGAAGCTAATGATGAGTTCCTTCCAAAAACAGCGGAGTTATGATTATTCAGGCGCTGCATATAGTACCCTATGTTGCTAGCTGCTAAAGGTTCAAGACCAAGATTTAGCTTGGCTCTTTGGATTAATAAAATTTGATTCCTTAATGATGGCTCTTTGGGAGCATCAACAACATCATTAGAGTTTTTGAGGGTATCAGAGTTTTGAGATTTTTTAATCTCGCTGCCAAGTGGAGAACTGAAAATCTTTAATTGATGAGGGTTGGGTGCTTTTTCAATTCTCATTTTTCTTGCTCCACCAGTTTCTCAGTTTTACAAACCTCTTTGACTGCAAATACAGGCTCATGCTTAATATCTGACATTATAAACAACTTATGCTCTTTATTGGAAACTAATATCTTAACCAATCTTTCTTTGCTTTGTAAATTAGACTGACTAATAAGCTTTTTTCTCTTTTCTGAGAGCTGCAAGAGCTGCTTAGCAAGCTTTTCTTCATCTGCCCATTTTAATTTATTGAATTCTTTCTTACATATCTTTTTCTTGACTAAAAATTGTAGCATGCTCAATGCCAGACATTACAAATAAATTAGGTTGGGCATTTTCATTTAGTATTCCAACTAACTTAGTTTTACTTAAAGAGTTTGATTCATCTATTAGTTTCCTTCTTTTTTCTGAAAGATTAAGAATTTGTTCACCAAGTAAATGTTCATTATTCCACTTGAGCTTATCAAACTCTTTTCTTAATCTTTTTGGACTTACCTCAAAAGTCTTGGCTACTGCATTAACATTCAGATCAAAAAATGCTTCAAGCTGTTCATCTCTCATTTGTTCTATATCGCTATCTGCCATAAAATCTAAATAGTCCATAACTAAAATTGAAAGTGCAGCAAGCAGTTTTTCAATTGAAGCTGACTCAGCAACATTTGCGGTAAATGGAGGTTCAATTGGATCTTCGGCTCTAATTTCAAAGTGCTCTATTAAACTATCTAAAAACACGTTCTCAGCACAAGAATATTTTTTGTGTCCTTCAACAAGAAATAACCAATTTTTTGCGGTTGGTCTAGTAACTTGTTGTGTCTCAGTTTCAACAACATCTTGATTAATTTGTAAATTGTGTTTTGTAATAAAGATAGCCTTTGAACACCTTCCTCTTAAAAGCCCACTTGATGGCAGTACTGTGATTTTTGGGATAGCTAACTTCATTAAAGCAATTAACTTTTATTCGAATCTCTCTTTTTTTCCTCTATCCTTTCATTTACACTTTCTGCAAAATCTTTAACTTCTTGGTCATTGCTATTAACCAGACTATTGCACCTATTAATAACTTCTGTATTGTCTCTTTCTATAAGATTCCGCAAGAGAGTTGCTGCCATATGACGAATCCCCTGATCATCATTTGGGTCTGTAAGTACATCAAACAATAAATTAACATGACTTTCTTCAGGCAAGGCCATTAATGCTTCTGATCTAATGTCTGGATCGTCACTTTTGTCCTTTGCACATTCAGCTAATGCTTTCATTGCTTTCTGATCTTTTTGTTCATATAAAGCTTTTTTCAAAATGTCTCTTGCTTTCAATCTAAGTTCCTTATTAACATCTTTATCTTTCAAACGAGTAATTGCATCATTGATTTCTTTTTCTAGTTCAGAAATAATATTGAGACAGCACTCGGCTTCCTTACGTAACCCTTCATCATCATTCCCAGTCTTTAACTTTTCAAATAGAGCTTTAAGTTTATCTCTTTCTTTCATGTGCTCGCCAATTAATTTTCTTCTAAGTTCATCTCTATTAGTTTCATCTTCTTTTGATATTTTTTTCAAAGAATTTGTAATAGGTGTTTCAAAGAAAAACTTTTCATGTACTTCTTCTGATTTCTTTTCCGTTTTGGCAGTTTGGCAAAGTCTTGCAAGATATACCCCAAACCCGCTGCTTGCAATTCCAACTATTCCCAAGATTCCACCAAGCCATTTACAAAGTCTGCTATCCTTTTTGATACCTACAAAGCCTATTAATGCACTAGCTATTGTTCCTACAGCTGTCCAAACAGCAAAATGAGGTAGGCATTGAATGATACCACGATCTTCTTTTCTTGCCCAATCTTTGATATCATCTGTGGTAACTTGTTTACCTTGCTGAGGCTTGAAGCCAACTGGCCTAAATGGAAAGCTCACTACTTTTGTTACATCATTTACTGGTGGTGGCATTGTTTATCTACAATATTAATTTACTTAAATAGAAATGTTAAATTATCTAATTTGATACTAAACGACTTAGGTTAAGAAGCCAGCTTACTCTTAACCGGACTAAATATTTATTTTAATCTGGGTTAAAAAACTAAATTATCAGCAAGCTTTAGTGTTTTTGAAATTCTTTTGGGTACTTGACAGTCCTTAACCAAAAAGGCAAATTAAAGAAACTTGAGGATACCTAGAAAAGACTGTATACTTTTTCTAAAAAATAAAAGATGACTATGACTACAGTAAACAGTATTACACAAACACCACCGACCTGGCCCGGAAACATAATTGTAAAAGAAGCAAAGCTTATAGTTATTCCTGAAGAAGAAAGTTCAAGTGCACATTCAATAGGAGTTGCAGAAAATCAAGATCAAGTGGCTTATGAACCTCATCTTAGGCAAAAAATAGAATTAATCCAAAAGCTAAAAAGTGAAGCTGATATAAAAAATCTGGCTGCAGCTTGGCAGTATGTTTTTGCTTTAATACCTCCTGCTTGGGCAGGTGCAAAATGGCTTATAAAGAATATTGCAGCTAGACAAGCAAGATCTGAGATTGATGGGTGTATTGCAAAAGCTGTTAAATCTTTAGGAGGGGAAGAATACTTTAATGATGATCTCCTGTCAGTGAACTTAAGAACTCCACGGCGTGTAGCAAAAGCTATACTTGAGGCTGACTTTAATAAACCAAAAAATGTTATGAATGATGTACAAAGGGCAGTTATTCAGTTGCTTGGCAGTACACAACATTCTCAGGCAAGCCTTGATGAGTTCCTAGAACATAAGCGCACAGCTAGAGGATTATTATTAGCATTAGAGGCTCTTTATCTAAGAAGTGATACTGTAGTTGATCCTAATGATGTAAAAGATATTTTTATTCCGTATCTTGAAAAACCTCATGAAGTTCCCCTTATATATGGTGAAAAATCTTCACTTGACTGTATTAGAAGAATAATAACTTTAAACTGGAAATTACCTATAAGAGGATTCAAGATTCCAGTACCAGATTTAAAGACACCAACATACAGGATGGAAATCTACTCTGTAATGAAAGAGTTTCTTGAAAGAGCAAAAAAAGTAGAAGAAGGAACAATTGAAGAGCAAGAAACAAAAGAAGGATTGTATGGAATTGATCCGCTTTATCTAAGGACGCCATTGGTTTCAGTTCCACGCAGGTTCAGAGATGAAGTTGAGAAGTTTAGAGAAAAGCTTGTAGAAGCATTTAAAAACGAAAATGAATTAGGCGAAACTTCACCTAATTACCATATAATGGTGCCTACTACAATAAGCGGTGTGCTTGAGCTTTCTTCTGAAATCCCAAAAGCACAATGGAACGAGGAAGCTGAAAAGTTAGAAGCTCAACAACGGTTAAATGAAAAGAGATTTGTAGTGTTCAAAAAATGGGCTAATGATATAACCCCAATGTCAAACGAAGAAGCAAGAAATTGCTTTTTCACTTCATTTGATAACGACCAGATGGAAGTTCTAGGTGGTTTACCAGAAGATAAAAGAAAAAACTTGCTAAAAGTAGTATCTGAGTTTGATAGCTACAAAACAAAAGAAGACCTTAATGAAGCACTCTTGAGTTTATTAGATCTTTTAAAACTTGATACTGAAGTACTAGGACAGAAATTAACTCAAAATAATTCAGAGAAAGGGCTACTGTTCTTTAAATATTTAAATCAACTGATGGAAAAAAGGATTGCAATTGGTAATGATCCACCACGTCCATATAGGGAGTTTGTAAACCAAGAAAATAAGAACCGTGTTTTACAATCATGTAGAAAAATTGTCCAGGACACTATTTTCTTTAGAGCTACTCCAAGAGGATATGAGTTTTTTACAGAGCCACACTTAGGCCTAGATTCTGTACCAGCTCAAGCATTAGCTTTGAACCACAAATTAACCCGTTGCTTTAATGATGAAGAAGGATACGTAGATGCGCATGGTTTAAAAGGACTTGTGCTGAAACCTGCTGTAAGAAGTCTCTACGGGAATGATAGTAACAGTGCAACGCATAGAACTTTTTTACTTTCAGGACCACCTGGAACTGGTAAATCTTCTCTTGCTGAAACTATTGCAAACCAACTTGCACTTCCACTAGTTTTGCTAACTCCTGGTATGGTTACCGTTAAGAAAGGCGATGTAAAAATTAAACATGGAGAAAAGCCTCAAACTGTTAGTGAGTTTATTCATACAGTAAACAAGACTGCACCATGTGTTTTATTAATGGATGAAGTTAATAAGATTCTTCCTCCCAGAAAAGGTGCTAACCTAAATGAAATACCAACTGATGCATTCCTCTCTCAAATGGAACCAAAAGGAACTGAATCCCACTTATCAACAAAAGTTGTTCTTATTATGACAACTAATCTACCACTAACTGAAGAAATTGATGTTAGCTCAATTGATGATAAAGGATATAGTGGTTCAATTGAGGAGCAGTTGTATAAATATGTAGATTACGGTGTAATGAGGGAAGGAAGATCAGATAAAAAGATATTTATATTCCATAAACTTTTTACAGAAGAGCAAGGCACATTATTTGCAAAACGCTTCTTAGAGCCATATGTAAAATCTAGAAGAATTAAAGGTCAAGTAAATTATGCTGAGGCGGGCAAAACAGTAATGAACTATACACCTGCAACTGTTGAAAAGGTATTTGAAGACTATGTAAAATCCACTCAAGGACAAGTTACTCAAGAGGACATGTTAAGTGAATTAAAAAAACGTCCTGGTGTAATTAGATATCACTTTGATCCTAGGGTAAGTGGTTTAATGGAAGGAACGATTAATTCTCTTGTTTATGGACTTAAGGTAAAAAAAATAGGTACCCCAGCACCAGATGCAAAAAAATTAGCAATTCGTGTCCAAGAGTTAAACTTAACTGATGAACAATTTACAGATGCAATTGTGCAACTTGCTCCACAAGTCCTAACCCAAGAAAACATATTAACCGCATTTGAGAAAGTTAGGAAGCTAGGAAGTTAAATTTAATAGAACAAAGATCCGTACAACAATTAAAACATGGCTCGCTATTATCAATATATTTAAGAAAATATAAAATGTTTTTATTTTGCATGATGAGATTTAGTCTTTAATCCCTTCCAAAATCCATTTACATCTAAGTAAACACACTTAGGATTGTTTATTAATTTATTAATTTTTTCAAGATCTTTAAATTCATCATGTGGAGTCATTAAAATAACTACATCTGAATGTAATAAAACTGATGAATCTGAATATTCAGGTAGATAAGGATCGTAGCAAGCAACATTATAGTCTTTATAGTAAAGTGCTTTTCTTAGTTTGTAACTAAGTGATGATCTTACATCATCAGAATTGGGTTTATTTGTCATCCCAAGAATTGCTACCTTATTTACTTTATAGTTCTCAAGTTTTTGTACAAGATAATTTGGAAGTGATTCATTGATTTTAAATGCCGTTGTAACCAGCTCAGCAAATGGGATTTTATCTACTAAAAACCATCCTTCTTTATGTGGTCCTGGGCCACTGGCGTTTGCATTTGGGAGAGGAATATTATTTTCTTTGTTATTTATTGATTCAAGAATTTTGTGAATATTTGCTTTGTAAGCTTCAGCTATTAAATAAAACTCATTTGCACAAGCATTTTGAATGTAGGTGTACATGTTTTTCATAAGTTTTGCAAGTAAAACTTCTTCTGGATTTAACTGAGTAATTTTCCCTTTTGTAATTGTTTTAAAAAACTTTTCAGCTAGTTTAAAACTTTCATTGTCGTAAGTTCCAATTGGTTGTGGGGATTTTAAAATATCATTTATGTTTGCATTTTCATTAGCTATTTCAGGTGCAAATGCTAGATAAATATCCTGGCCTACCGTTAGTCCTGTCTTATCTTCAATCAAGGTTTTAATTCTATCTACAATTTGCGGTGATAAAGTATTTCTAAAAATTATTAACTGACCTTTTTTCAAATAATTAGAAAGATCAAAAATTATTCCAGCAACTGGTTCTAAGCTTGGATTTAAATTTGAATCAACAGGTGTACCAATTGTAATTATTATGATTTCTGCTTTTGAAACAATGTCATGTTCTAAATTTAAAGTTAAAGTTTTCTTTTTTAGTGCTTCTTCTAAATATATTTCAGCTCCTTTTTCTACAAAAGGTAAGCAACCACCTTTAATTTCATTTATTTTTTCTTCATCAATATCAATAATTGAAACAGTATGTCCTTTACATGCAAGAACAAGTGATAATTTAAATCCTAATCTTCCACATCCACCTATTACTGCAACTTTGCTCATAAGGTTCTTATTCCCTTATTTAGGTTAAGAAGAGTAAGTTAAATGGTTTATTTTTACCGAAGATTAAGAAAAGGTTCCCTTTTAAGGTTAAGAATTGATAAAATCAGCTTAAAAGCTAGGTCTTTAAAGAGACTTGGTTTTTATTTTAGAAAATAATTATAGACAACTATAAGATAAAAATTAACTTAGGCCAAATGCTGAAAGCTGAACGCTATTTCTTATGATAACAACAAATCCAATTACTGTTTTAGAAGGTGGAAGAGAAACTCTCCTTAAGTACTTAAAAGAGAAAGTACAGTTGTCTAATGAACAACTTGATAAATTAAAAAGAGTAAAGGTAGCTAGTGGTGAAGTTAATAAAAATGGCTGGAAGTTTGAAGAAGATTCCAATGGTAAAACCAATGAGGAAATTTTAATAATAAAAAAAGAGGTTGGAGATTTAGATGAAATAAAAAAAGAATTAGATAATGGCCAAGATAGTTATGTACCACAAGAAGGTGAAATACAAGAAGGGGCTTTACATTTTCTTTCTCAAATAATGGAAAGAGCTTTTCATAGAAGAACTACATTAGTTGGATGGCTTGAATATTTTTTTCTTAGATCATTTGGTTTTAAGGATGATGATGATTTTGAACAAGTAAAAAATAAATTAACAAGTGAAAATTTTGTCTCGAATCTTACTGCATATAGGAAAGCAAAAGAAGATGATGAGTTAAAAGCTAAAGAGTCTTTAAATACAGCATTTGGAGATGATAAGGCAGGTATAAAACTTGCTAAGTTAGCTTCTTTTTTATTAGATACTTATAATAGACTGCCAATAGGTTTTGCTAAATTTTTCCCGTTTGTTTTTTCTATACAGAATATTGCTATGCCGTGGTTAAAATCGTTATTCCCTAAAGTTAAATTATTTGATTTTATGGTTTTAATAAATCCTTGGGGTTATGAAATTAGTGAGTGTATGGGAAATTATGTAAAAGAAATCCAGGGCATTCATAAATCTCTTAAACCTAATAACAAAGAAGATGAAAAAGTTATTGGAGAAATTGAAATTACATCGTTGGATCTAAATGAGCATAAATTACAAAGAATAATTAAAAAAGTAGATGAAGGATTTGATAGGTTAGTAGGAAAAGGTACTACTGTTGCTTCTTGGTGTTTAACAGGTATTTTAAAACAACTAGGTGATTATAAAGGATACCAACAATTTGCAAAACAATTTACTGATGATACTGGTGAAGGTGGCTTTATAAAAAAACTTTATGCTTCTTTAACCAATAGTAGCGATCTGGAAAAAGTATTTGATAAAGAACCAGAAAAGTACTATGTAGCAAAAATAGTTTCATGGGCTACAAGAATTGCACATTCAGTAACTTCTGAAGAACTTAAATACTATACAAATTTGTTTGGTGCAATTTTTACACCATTAAATTTAAGTATGCCTATACTTGCTAAGTTCTTCCATAAAGGTGTACTTGGATTTTTAGTTCATACAGCACTAAAGTTCTTCCCGCTAGCAAACGAATTGATTTTTGATCATACAGGGAATTTCAGGAAAGAAATTCTAGATGTTCAAAAAGAATTAGAAGATGAATCAGTTGCACAGATGTTTCCTTCAATTGATATTAAGTCTGGAGTTACAAATTTAATTACTTCTTTCCGTGATTTTGCAAAAAAACGTGTAGTAGGTGAAGCTGCATAGGGATAACACCATTTACCCTTTTGTTTGCTTTGTAGCTGCCGATGTTTTTATTAGATATTGATTGAAATAAACAGAGGGCAGCTATGGCAACAGTTACCGAAGAATTTAGAAATTTAGCAAAAGAGCTCAGTGAGCTGTATCAAAAAAGAAAAGATATTGCAAAAGATATTATTTGTAAGGAAGACAGGTTAAGAAGACTAGGCATGTTGCTGGAAGTTGCAGATGCTTTAGAAGAAAAGTTTGATAATTCGAAAGAAATTTTAGAAAGCTAATTTATTATTTCAAGAAAAACCTCTCTAGAGTTTGGAATATTAATTGTTTTAGATGTTATGGGATTTGAGCTACTAAAAGAACCAAGCTGTTCAAGAACTATTGGTGTTTCACTTTCTAAACAGCTTAAGGTAACTTTTTTCTTATGTCTTAATTCCCTTGCTATATAGGCTATTTCCCAGCTTAGTTCTTTGTTTTTATATAGATTAAACATATATTACTCCTTTAATACCAAGCACATTTTTTATAAGTTTGCAAAACCAGGCATTTGGTTCCTTAATGTTTTATTAACTTTATATTAGCAAAAATGTTCCTAAAAAAGATAGAGTAGGATTCTTAAATTTTTTTAAGACTTTGAATAATACTTGTAGTAGAGATACCAGGAATCATTGGTATTTGGACTATTTTGCCACCTAACTTTTTTACTACTTTTACTTCAGGTAACTTGTCTAAAGTATATTCACTGCCTTTAACATAGATATCTGGCCTAACTTTTTCAAGGAAATTTTCTGCAGTTTCTTCAAAAAACAGTGTTATATAATCAATGCAACTTAATGCTGCAAGAACTTCAGCTCTTTCATTTTCATTAATTATTGGTCTATTATTGCCTTTTAATTTTTTTACAGAATTATCACTATTAATTCCAACAACTAAAATGTCACCTAAAGTTTTTGCTTTTTGAAGAGATCTTATATGACCAACATGTAAGATATCAAAACATCCATTTGTTGCTACTATTACTAAGTTTTTATTTTTAGACTTTAAGAAATCAATCTTATGTTGGAGTTGATCTAGTGAAACAATTTCTGCCATTATCCAAATCTTCCAGTAATATAGTCTTCTGTTCTTTTATCCACTGGGCTGCTAAATATTTGTGCTGTAGCATTGTATTCTACTAAAAAACCAGTTCTTTCTTCTGTTGTCCAGAAAAATGCAGTGTTGTCAGATATTCTGCTTGCTTGTTGCATGTTGTGAGTAACAATTATTATTGTTAATTGTTTTTTTAATTCATTTAGTAAATCTTCAATTTTTAAAGTAGCAATAGGATCTAATGCGGAACAAGGTTCATCTAAAAGTAAAATTTCTGGTTCAACTGCAAGTGCTCTTGCTATGCACAGTCTTTGTTGCTGACCACCAGAAAGTTCATATGCATGTTGTTCAAGTTTGTCATAAATCTCTTCCCAAAGTGCTGCTTGTTTCAGACTATTTTCAATAATTTCGTCTAAGACTTTTTTTTGATTAATCCCGTGCATTCTTGGTCCATAAGCAACATTGTCATAAATGCTCATAGGGAAAGGAGTTGGTCTTTGAAAGACCATTCCAATTCTTCTTCTAAGTTCTATTAGATCTACACCATTACTATAAATATTTTCATTGTGAATAAATATTGAACCTTCTATTTTTGCACCTGGAACTGCATCATTCATCCTGTTTAAACTTCTAAGTACAGTTGATTTACCACACCCTGAAGGGCCTATTAAGGCAGTAATTTTATTTGCTTCTATATCTAAAGACACGTCCTGTACTGCCAGGAAATTATTGTAGTAACAGTTAACATTTTCAAGTCTTATAACTATTTGCTTTGCTGTTTCTGTAAGCATACTCCGTGATTTTAACATATTATAATAATCTTATGAAAAGCCAAATATTACGAAAAAATTCTACCAATCTGCTTTCTTCAAATGAAATTGAAAGAAGACAGATAAGACATAAAATATATTTTTCAATTAATGGCGAAGGTTATGGTCACTCAAGCAGAGCTTTAGCAATTGCAAATCAATTTAATCCAAATGAGGTTATCTTAAGTAGTTATGGTTATGTTTTAAAAAGACTTGAAAATACTTCTTATCAAACAGTTGAAGTAGATCCTGAAATTAAGTTTGTAGGGAGAGATGGCGAGTTTGATATTGGTTTAACTATCTTAAAAAACAGTTCATGGCCTGTTGCTATAAATCAAATTATTAGAGAAGAAAAAAAAATAATGCAAAATTATTGTGTGACTTGTGTTGTTTCTGATTCTAGAAGTGCACCAATATTTGCTGCTAAGAAACTTGGGCTTCCATGTATTTTATTAACAAATCAAACTACCTTTGCACCTTTTTTTGAAGCTGAAATAAATGACTTGGAAGATAGCTTAATTGAAAAGTCTTTTAAGGAATGGCTTAGAGTTGGAACTAAAGCTGTTCTAACTAATGCAACTGAACCTTTTTTTCTAAAGGTTGTAAAAAACTGGCTTGAAGCATGTGATGAGATATTTATTCCAGATCTCCCTCCACCATATTCATTGTCATTGCCACTTTTATGTAATGAATCTTTTGTAAAGAAAAAACAACGTTTCATTGGACCATTGTTGCCATGGAGTTGGAAATCAATTGTAAGCTCAAATGATAAAAACTCTTTGTTATTAAGTCATCATGCTTATAAGAAAAAAATAGTTTGTACTTTAGGGGGACACAAATACAGAAAACCTTTATTTGATGTAATATTGTCTTTAGCTAAACAACTGCCTGAATATTTAATTATAGTCTTAAGTGATTTTACTTCTGATTTAAAGCTGCCTAATTTACTCCTTGTAGGTTTTGTAGATAATCCTGCAGTATATTACTCAAATGCTGATTTAATTATTACTCAAGCAGGACATAGCACAGCAATGGAATTAATTACTTTAGGTGTGCCTGCTTTAGTAGTGCCAGATTCAGCTCAAGTAGAACAAGAATCAAATGCTAAGAGGCTTTGTGAGCTAGGCTTAGCTGCAAGGCTGTCTTATAAAGATCTAAGTACAAGTTCTCTAAAGAATCAAATTCAATACATGTTAAATGAACCTGCTTTTTTAAGTAGTGGGAAAAAAATAAGTACAATTGCAAGAAGTTTTTTAGCAAATGAAGAAGCAGCTAGAATTATTAGAGATTATTCTACAAGAGTACAAGCGTATTAGGTTACAAGGTTTCAAGGTTGCAAGGTTTTATTTCTTCTACAACTCTCTTGTTTTGCTCTCTTGTCCCAATTGTAATTCTTAAAAGATATTCACTGCCTTGTCCGAAACTAGAACATTCTCTAGCTATAATTCCTTTTTTTAGTAACTTGTCTGCTAATTCTTTTGATTTTTTCTTTGTCTTAATTGTAATAAAATTAGCATCTGAAGGAATATATTCTATTCCTAATTTTTTAAATTCTTTGTAGTAAAATCTTTTTCCATTTTTTACCATCTTAATGGTTTTTTTAACAAAGTTTTTATCATCCAAGGCAGCTAAAGCAGCAGCTTGAGCTGGTCTTGAGACTACAAATGGAGTAATAGAATTTAAATAATAACGAACTAAACTTTTATGTATAAATGCATAACCAACTCTAAAACCAGCAAGCCCGTATATTTTTGAAAATGTTCTTCCTATAATTAAATTAGGATATTTTTCAATCCATTTAACAAGGGATTTACCACCGAATTCAATATATGCTTCATCCAGGAAAACAATTTTACCAGTCTTTAAAATTGTTTTAATATCTTCTTTGTTCATTAAATTTCCAGTTGGATTATTTGGTGAGCAAATAAAAATTATTTTTGTTTTTTTGTTAATTAGTTTTAGTATTTTATTTACATTTAACTGGAAATTATTTTTTAACAGTGGAATTATTCTAGATTTTGCACCAGCCCATAAGGTATTTAGTTCGTAACATGAAAATGTAGGATTTGAAATAATAGTTTCATCTCCATTATTTAAAAACAATCTTGCAAGCATTTCAAAAACATGATCCATGCCATTTCCTACTACTACTTCTACGTTTTTTAATCCAAACAAACTTTTTATCTTAGCTGCTAACTTGCTTGATGCAACTTCTGGATACAGGTTTACTTTTTCTAATGCTAGAGTTGCTGCTTTTATTGCTTTTTTTGATGAACCTAGAACATTTTCATTACTTCCAAGCTTGAGGATATTTTTAGGATCAAGTTTATATTTATCTCTTATTTCTTCAATTGACTTCCCTGCTGTATACTGATGCAAGTAAAGAATTGTTCGTCTGAGATTCTTTTTAATATTTTTATTCATTTTATTTTATGTTAGTAGCAGTCAAAGAATTCTTTAAACAATATGGTAGCATTGGATTATTTTTAAATGCTTTTTTTGATGGCTTTATTTTACCTTTGCCTCCAGATTTTTTATTGTCTACACTTGCCTTACAAAAAATCAAAGATCCTACAATTCTTGCAATGATTTGTAGCCTTGGTTCAGTTATTGGAGGATGTATTGGGTATGCAGTAGGAAGATTTGGTGGAAGAACTATTGTAGATAAAATCTTTCCAAATAGTATTTTTATTGAAAAAGCAGAAAGATTATTTACAAAATTTGGAGTCTGGGCAATTGTAATTGATGCATTTACTCCTATTCCATACAAAGCGTTAACATTAGGTAGTGGACTAATGAAGTTTAACCCAATCATATTTGCACTAGTAAGTTTTCCAGTAAGAAGTATAAGATATATTTTAGTAGCAAACACAGCTAGTTTTATTGGGGATCAACTAAGGATAGAATTTGAAAGGACATTTTTATTGATTGTAATTTTAGTAGTTGTTCTTGTAATATTAATTTTTCAAGTGAAGAGAAAGTTTGCTAAGGTTAGCTAGCTTTTTTTACTTGTCTCATTTCTCGTCTTTTTCTAAAGTGTTCTTCCAATTCCTCAGGTTTAATTGGTGGACCAAATTTTATTCTTCCCTCATAGCAACGTTTATCATATTCATGTAATAAATCTCTATGTAGCCATTCATGCGCAGACAATTCTTTTTCTAATTCCTTATTAGACATTTTTTTCAATTCATCATTACTGTAGTTTTTCATCATGGTACACCTCTGTCCTTATATTTTTAGTATATTTTACCATCAAACGATATTTTATATCTATCAAGATCTTCTAGACAAAGGACTTCAATTTCGCAATTTTTTATATCACTTTTATCACCCCAGTTAATAAATCTAATTAGCCTGACTTCAATCCTTTCTCTTTTCATTTGTTTTAAAAGAGAATATAAACTATTTATTTGTTCTTCTGTTGGTATAAATGGCATTAAATAAACTTATCAGAAAAGTGTAAGTAAAATTCTTAAGACTTTATATTTGTGTAACTAGAGGTTACATGAAATGATTAAATTTTTTTAATGTTGGTAAACCTCTTTTACGTAGGTGCTATAGAAGGAGCTCCAACATTTGCAAGTTTGCTTTTTCTTTCCTTTACTTTTTGCCAAATAGTTTTGACTAACAATTCTTTTACCTCAGTTCTAACAAAACCTAATTTATTTAATAGTTCACAAAGTTCAGTTATATAGTCATTTGCTTTTATTGTAAGTTGTAGAGGTGTATTGCAATACGCCCCTTTAGCACCAATGAAGTCACAAACTATTACACTTAAAAACTGATGATACAAATGATTCCATCCTGGACTAACTAATAATTCTATACAATGACAATTGTTGTTTATTTTTTGAACATGCGTCCAGCCTATAATGAGATTTCTTTTCTTATCAATTAAGACTAAAGCTTCTTTTTTATTTTTAAAATATTCTTTAGAATGTCCCAATGCTGGTCTTAAGTCTGGTGGTATTGAAGAAAGTTCTAACTTTTCAAGTTCTGTAAGATCATTATTTGTCTGAGGCTGAATTATAAAATCATTATCAAGCAAAGGTACATTAGAAAATTCTTTTACATTAATTTCTTTTTCATAAAATCCAACCTTTGTATATCTCCTAAAACCACACTCATGAAATAATGACAATGCTGGAAAGTTTTGTGAATCAATTTCTGCAAGAAAATGTTCAACTCCATGACCACCATATAAAGAAAGTACATACCTTAAAAGCTCTTCACCAATACCTTTGTTTCTTACTTCATCTTGAACAAAAACCTCATTAATCTGCCAGCAGTTGTTTGGCTTTGATAAAGATTGTAAAATTATGTACCCAAGAATATTTTTTTCTTCTATTGCAACATGTATGCTTGGTAAATAACGAAAGTTGTATGGAATAAAGTCTTGCATTGAATAAACTAATTTGTTAATAAAATCAGGTTTTAGTACAGAATTATCTTTAAATAATTCTTTTAGCTTTTCATAATCAGCTGGTTGTGGCGATCTAATTTTGAACATGTATTTTATTATAGAACTTGAGTTATAGTTGTAGAAGCATCTAAAAACATTTATTATAAGAGCATGTTAAAAATTATATATAGAAAGGTAAAAAAATGAGTACAACAACTATGAATACATCAAGAATGAATACATCAAAAAATCCAACAAACGAAGAAATCATGAAATTAGCAAGAGCAAATGATATTAAGTTTGTCCGCCTCCAATTTATTGATATTTTTGGCATTGTAAAAAATCTTGCTATTCCTGTAGAGCAGCTAGATAAAGCTTTAAACAATGAAGTAATGCTTGATGGAAGTTCTATAAAAGGTTTTCAAAGAATTGAAAGATCTGATCTTTATTTTTATCCGGATAAAAGTACTTTTAGAATTTTGCCCTGGAGGCCGTCTGAAGGCAAAGTCGCAAGACTTGTTTGTGATATTTATGATCCAGATGGCAAGCCATTTCCAGGATGTCCTAGAAATAATTTAAAAAGAATTTTAGCACAAGTTGAAAAAGAACTTGGCTATACCATGAACGTAGGACCAGAGTGTGAGTTCTTTTTATTTAATAAAGATCAAAGTGGTAATCCGACAATTGATCCAAGTGATGTAGCTGCATATTTTGATGTAGAACCACTTGATATAGGTCAATCAGTAAGAAGAGAAATAATTTATACACTTGAAGAAATGGGTTTTGAAATAGAAGCATCTCACCATGAAGTTGCAATTGGGCAACATGAGATTGACTTTAAATATGAGGACGCACTAAGTACTGCAGACAACATTGCAACATTTAGGTGGGTTACAAAGGCAGTTGCATCAAAGCATGGAATGCATGCTACTTTTATGCCAAAACCAATATTTGGACAAAATGGATCTGGAATGCACTGTAACCAATCTCTCTCAAAAGATGGTAAGAATATTTTCTTTGATGCAAGTACACCAGACAAATTAAGCAAGGAAATGAAATGGTATATTGGAGGGCTTTTAAAAAATATTCGTGGTATTTGTGCAGTAACAAATCCTCTTGTAAACAGTTATAAGAGATTAGTGCCTGGCTATGAAGCACCTGTTTATATTGCATGGTCACCAGGAAACAGATCAGCACTTTGTAGAGTACCTGATAAAAGAGGAAGCTCCACGCGGGTAGAACTTAGATCGCCAGATCCATCAGCAAATCCATATCTAGTAATAGCTTGTATGCTTATAGCTGGACTGGATGGTATGAAAAATAAAATTGAACCGCCGCCGCCAATAAATAGAAATATTTATCGCTTGGATCCAAAAGAAAAGGAAGAGCTCGGTGTTGACAGTCTACCAGGCACTCTTGAAGAAGCTTTGAGAGAATTTGAAAAAAGCAAGATTGCAAAAATTGCTCTTGGAGATCATATTTATGATCAATTTAAAGCCTTAAAATGGTCTGAGTGGGATGAATATAGAATTCAAGTAACAGGCTGGGAAGAAAATAGATACTTGAGAGTATATTAAGCAGCAGGACTTGGTATGTTTAAATCCAAGTCTCTTATTGCAGCTATATCAGTGTTTTCTAAGTGACCTTTTCTATCTAATATCTCTAATGCAAGTCTAACTTTAGCTATTCCACTGTGAAATTTTCCATTTACTGTTCCGCCTTTTGTCTTACCACGTAGAGCAGCTATTTCTTTTTGGTTGTACATTTTGTCTTCTTTATTTAAACCAAAGGCTAGTCTAACTACTTGATATTCAAGTGTGCCAAGTTGAAAAATTTTATCTATAATACCTTCTCTGTCTAATTCTTTTAAATCTTCTCTTGAAATTTCTTCAAATGTTTTTATATTTGATTTAGTTACATCTTCTGTCATTAAAGTCATTTGTTTTGAAGAGTTTGCCTTTCTTTGTTCACAAATCATCTTGTTTTTAATGGAATGTTGAATATAAGCAATTGGACTTTCAACATTATCTAAATCATGATCCCTTACTAATTCCCAGATTGCTATGCAACCATTGCTTATAAGTTCTTCTTCATAAGCTTCTGACTTACAGCCAATTTTATAACAAACTTTTCTCGCAGTTGCTTTAATATCATTTTCTAGGAATTGCAACAATTCATTAAATGGCTCCTCGTTGCCAATCATCAATCCTTCTTTAGCTTTCTCAAATAAGATTCTTACTGCTTTGCTTCTGCTTCCTTTTTGCACAGATAGATTTAAGCAAGTAAAAGGATGATATATTTCTAGCTGTCCAACAGTAACTGGCAGTGTATTCATGAAAATTTGTTTTCTTAAAAGGTTATTATAACTTAGTCATGAGAATAATATCAAGAAGATATGTATGGTGATGGTAAATTATTAGTATGAAATTTAATTTCTATAAAAAAATACTTAATCTAGAAATTCCAAAAGCTATTGAACCAATTATCCAAGAAAATGTTGAAAAAATTCTTTTAAGAGCAATAAATGGATTAGAAGTTGTTATAAAAAGAGATATCAGGCCACCAGAAATTACTCCTAAAAAACTCCTTTACCAGGAGAAATATATTACTCTTTATCACTTTATTCCAAGAACAGAATCATTGTACGAAGTACCTGTAATTCTTGTACCACCACTTATGACTACAACAGATATTCTTGACCTTGTATCTGGACATAGTTTAGCTGAAATGCTTGTAGAAAATGGTTCCAATGTTTATTTGGTTGATTTTGGAAAGCCTGAAAAATATGACTCACATTTAAGAATTGATGACTACATTTTAAATTTTCTTTACCGTGCAGTTCACATGACAAAAAAACATTCTAATTCAAAACAAGTTTCTTTAGTAGGTTATTGTCTTGGTGGTTCATTTAGCATTATATATTCAAGTACTTCAACTGATATAAAAAATGACATTAAAAATGTAATTAACATTGCAGGACCAATTGATTTTAAAAACCTTCCGTTTTTTAAATTACTTTTTAAGCCATTTAAAAAGGAATGGTTTGCAGTGATAGATAAATTTGGGTGTGTGCCAAAGGAACTCTTAACTTTTATTTTCAAAGTTTCAAACCCCCTTTCATATATTTATGGGCCTTTACATGTAATCAATAAATCATGGGATAGAGATTTCTTGGTTAAACAACAAGCTTTAACTAATTTTTTTTCAAATTTCCAGAATCTTCCTGCAGTTACTTTTAAACAATTTTTTGAGATTATTGAGTCTAATAGTCTTATATCTAGGAAACTAAAACTTTTAGATCAAACTGTTAACTTAGCTAATTTTCAAGCAAGTCTTTTAGCTTTTGGTGGATCAAGAGATACATTTATTCCTCCTGATTCTGTTAGAACAGTTCAAAAATATATTTCAAGTAAAGATTTTCAATACAATGAATTGCCATTTGGACATATTTCTATAATGGGAAGTGAAAGAGCAAGGACTGCAGTGTGGAAAACATGTGTAGATTGGCTCAGTACACGAAGTGGGGAATTAATACAAGGTAGAGACGTGATTAATCACGTCTCTACGACATCGACATAATTTGTTTTATTATTTAAAATAAGAATATGCCAAAGACAATTCATTTAAAAGTTATTACTCCAAATGCAATAGTTCTTGATACTGATGTAGAACAAATAATTGCAAGAACTGTTGATGGAGAAATTGGGATTTTGCCAGATCATATTCCTCTTTTTACTCCACTAACCACAGCACCTTTTCAATATTGGGCAGGCAGTGAAAGAAAAGTTGCAGCAGTCCTAGGTGGAATGATAGAAGTCTCAAAACAAGGAGTAACTGTTTTATCAGATCATGCTGCACTAGCAGAAGATATTGATATCTTAGTAGCAGAAAAAGAAAAAGAACTAGCAGAAGCAAGAATTGCTCAGAAAAAAGATAAATTAGATGTACAAAAAGCTGAGTTAGATTTAAACAGATTGCTTGTAATGCTTGAAGCAGCTGAATTAGCAAAAAGGTTAAAAAATATTAGAAGCTAATAACAACAAGTTTTCTAATAATCCCATTTATTTCTTTTGTGAATATTTGTTTTTTTACATTTTTTATTTCTTCTAGATTTTTTGATTTGTATGCAATTAGATAACCACCTTTTTTTAAAAGAGGTAATGAATATTTAATTAATTTATCTAGTTTTGCAACTGCACGTGCAGTAATCAAATCAAATTTGTGTAGAGACGTTGCGTGCAACGTCTCTATACGATCATTTACAATCTCCACATTCTTAAGACCTAATTCTTTTACAAGATGTGTTAAAAAAATTGTTTTCTTCCTTATTGATTCACATAATGTAAAATGCCAATCTACTTTCATTATGGCAAGAGGAATTGCTGGAAAACCTCCGCCAGAACCAATATCCAACACTGTAGGGGCGTATTGCAATACGCCCCTACACAAATCTTCGCTCTCTGGCAAAAAAATTATTGAATCTAGAAAATGTTTTTCAAGAATGAAGTCTTCTTGCTTACGGGATATTAAATTAATCTTTTTATTCCATTCAATTAATATCTCATAGTACTTTTTAAAAAGATCTAGTTGATTATTATTGATTTCAATGCCAAAATTATTACAAGCGTTTTTAAAATCTCCAAAAGTTTCTATCATGGTACAAGAAAATATTACATCAATTCTTTTAGAAAATAGGATTTTTAGTCCACCAGAGAATTTTGTAAACCAAGCAAATCTTACCAAGAAAGAATATGACAGGCTAGTCTTAAAAGCACAAACTGACTTTGAAGGCTTTTGGGCAGAACTTGCAGAAAAAAATATATTTTGGTTTAAAAGGTGGGAAAAAGTTTTAGAGTGGAATGAACCATTTGCTAAGTGGTTTACAGGTGGTAAGACCAATGTTTCATATAACTGTTTAGATAGACATTTAAAAGATAGAGCAAATAAAGTTGCATTAATTTGGATTAGTGAAAATGGTGAGAAAAGAAAATTAACTTATAAAGAACTTTTTAATGAGGTTTGTAAATTTAGTAATGTACTTTTAGATCTTGGAACTAAAGAATTAGATCGAGTGGTTATTTACATGCCACTAATTCCTGAAACAATTATTGCTATGCTAGCTTGTACAAGAATAGGAGCAATTCATAGTGTTGTTTTTGGAGGATTTAGTATTGAAGCACTAAAAGATAGAATTAATGATGCAAAAGCAAAGCTAGTAATTACTGCAGATGGTGGATATAGAAGAGGTCAAATTGTTCCACTAAAAGCAAATGTAGATGAAGCATTAAAAAAATGTCCAACTGTTGAAAAAACAATTGTTGTTAATAGGCTACAGACCAAAGACCAGAGACCAAAGACCAAAGACCAGGAAAAGGTCTCTAGTCCATGGTCTATAGTCCCTGGTCCAACATATTATTGGTATCACGATCTAATTAAAAACATTTCAAATAAAAACAAACCAAAAGAATTAGATTCTGAACACCCTCTTTTTATTCTTTATACATCAGGTACAACTGGAAAACCAAAAGGGATATTGCATACTACTGGAGGTTATTTACTATGGGCAAATGTAACTATGAAATGGGTTTTTGATATTAAAGACAATGATATTTTTTGGTGTACTGCTGATATTGGTTGGATTACTGGACACAGTTATGTAGTTTATGGTCCATTAAGTTGTGGTAGTACAGTCCTTATCTATGAAGGTGCACCAAATTATCCTGACTGGGGAAGATTTTGGAAAATTATTGATGAAAATAAAGTAAGTATTTTTTACACTGCACCAACTGCAATTCGTTCATTTATGAAGGCAGGAAATGAATGGGTAGAAAAATATAATCTTTCAAGTCTAAGACTACTTGGCACTGTAGGAGAACCAATAAATCCTGAAGCATGGATGTGGTACTACAAAAATATAGGGAAAGAAAAATGTCCAGTAGTAGATACCTGGTGGCAGACTGAAACAGGAGGAATATTAATCTCACCAATTCCAGGAGTTACAAATACAAAACCAGGTTCAGCGACCTTCCCTCTCCCAGGGGTTTTTGCAGATGTAGTTGATGAAAATGGAAATCAAGCTCCATATAATCAAAGCGGACTTCTTGTAATAAAAAAACCATGGCCTTCAATGCTAAGAACAATTTATGGTAATGATGAGCGGTATAAGCAAACGTATTGGAGTAGGGGCGTTGCGTGCAACGCCCTTACCAAAGGTTCGTTATATTATCTCACTGGTGATGGTGCTTGCAAAGGTACTAATAATTATTTCTGGCTTCTTGGTCGAGTAGATGATGTAATAAAAGTTTCAGGACATCTTTTAAGTACAATGGAAGTTGAGTCATCGCTTGTTAGTCATCCCGCTGTAGCTGAAGCTGCAGTAGTTGGCTATCCACATGAAATAAAAGGAGAAGCATTGTGTGCATTTGTTGTATTAAAGCAATCAGCAATCAGCAATCAGCAATCAGCTCTCAACTCTCAACTCAAAGATCACGTAGCTCAGCAAATTGGTCCAGTTGCAAAACCAGATCAAATCAGATTTACAGACTCTCTTCCAAAAACAAGGTCAGGGAAAATTATGCGGAGACTGCTCAGAGATATTGCAAGTGGAAAAAAAACAGTTGGAGATACAACTACATTGGAGGATGTAAGTATATTGGAAAAATTAAGAGTAGAAGAAGAATAAAAACTTAATTCTTCCTTAAACAAACAATTCTATCTATTTGTAATCCTTGATTCGTTTTTAAAAAGGATGAATTATATCTGCTTGTAGGTGGAATGTCATCGTTAATAATTAAATCCACTTCAAAACCAACTCTTTTTGCTTCATGAGCAATTATATTACTTGTCTTAATAATAAATTTCCCACTAGTGGATTTTTTAGTCACATCGCCTACTACTACAAATGCTCTTTGGCCTCTTTTAAGAACTCTATAAGCTTCTCTTAAAAACTGATACATTGCAAGAGAATATTTCTCATAGCTTGCAGTTTGAGTTACTTGTTTTCTTACTTCTTTAAAGTCAAAACCTAAAAGCCACTCACGAAGCCAGTTATCCCATGGATAACTTTGAGCTGTAAAATATGGAGGAGAAGTAACAATAAGATCAAACTTTTCTTCCCAGCTATCCGGGAGTTCCTGAGCTTTTCCAAGGAATGCTTTCCCTGAAACACAAGCAATACCTGCACTCTGAAGATAAAAAGATCTTTCAATCATACAATGAATTACATTTTTATCAGGTTTTTTTAAATTATGTTTTCTTGCATAGTTTTTTGTGTAAGTAGGTGCCATTGAAAATGAATGAGAACAAGGCAAGCTTAAACTATAACTTGATGAACCATGTAAAATACCAATTAATACTCCAAGCCAATATTGTGCACATTGTTCTTTTTTTGTTTTAGCTTCATGAAAGACAACACCATTTGAATAGTCAATCTTACTTGTATCAAGATTGAAATCTTCTAAAAGTTTTTCTTTTATTACAAGAATTTGAGCAAGTGTTTTAGTTGAAAAGAAAACTTTTACATCTTGAGGTATATCTCTAATGTTTGTTTCAGACACACCAAATCTTATTGATTTTAAATAATCTACTGCTTCTTCATGTTTTATAAGATTTATTTTTGCTCCTGTTAAAACATATGCTTCAGGTGTTACATCTACTCCAAATCCAGCACGATCTAACAAACATGCTTGGTATGGAGCAGTACCTTTGCCTGAATAAGGATCTAAAACTAAATCACCAACATTTGAAAAATTACTTATAAAATAATCTGCCAATGCCGGTGGAAAAGAACCAGACCTAGATGCCATGCCATGCATTGGATGTCCCCAATTACGAGGGGTGTTTCGCCAAGTTTCTCTTAGGTAGTAACTGCTAGTGCTTAGATAAGAATCTTCAATGTTTGTAAATTTAGGATTAATGATTTTTAAAAGATCTTCTGCTTGTACAGGTGCTTTTGTTTTATTCATACCTCTACGATGTCGATAAAAAATAATTTACAGTTCCTTCTAAAACCTGCTCTCTGTGTGGGTTATCAAAAGGTATGAGTGATAATAAAATTGTTCCTGTTAAGTTCCGGACTTGCAATATAGAATTAAATTTACATATTTATTTTCTTCTGTAAAGAAAATCCTATTTTATGATTGATTTGTTTTATTTTTTTATACAATTATCTTGTTATAGATAAAAAATGTTTTTCTCAGATAAAGAAAATTCAGCAAGTAGAAATTTTATTGTTAGTGCAGTCTTTTGGTTAGTTGTTGGAATGACAATGGGCTTAATTGGGGCTATAGAATTTACTGCTCCAGATATAAGTTCTGGAATTCCACAAATTACTTTTTCAAGACTAAGACCAGCACATGTAAACACTGTTGCATTTGGTTGGCTAAGTATGGCAAACATTGGAATTATTCTTTATATAGTTCCGACTCTTACAAGATCAAAATTATTTAGTGAAAAACTTGCAAATTTTATTTGTCTTGTTTGGAACCTTGCGATTTGGGGTGGCATTATTTGTATAACTAATGGATACACTGAAGGGCGTGAATATGCTGAGTTTCCAGTTCCCATTGATGTAATAGTTTTAGTTGGTTTGCTTACACTTTCATATATTGTTTATATGACTACAATGACACGAACTGTAAAAAAATTGTATGTAAGTATGTGGTACATCTTAGGTACATTTTTTTGGATGCCGCTTGTTTATTTTATTGGAAATAGAACATTTATAAGGCTTGAAGGATTAAATGATGGAATTGTAAATTGGTTTTACGGCCATAATATTCTTGGAATGTGGTTTACAACACTTGGAGTTGGAATTGCTTATTATATGATTCCAAAACTTAGTGGCTGTCCACTTTGGAGTCATAGCCTTTCAATGCTTGGATTTTGGACTATTGCTTTTTTCTATGCACCTACAGGGACACATCACATTTTGCAAGCCCCAGTTCCAGAATGGTTAAAAGCACTTGCAGTAGTTTTTAGCATAGCGCTTGTTATTCCTGTTGTTACTGTCCTTACAAATTTCTTTATGACAATGAAAGGAAACTGGTGGCAGCTTGCAAATAATTTGCCATTAAGATTTGTTTTAACTGGTGCATTCTTTTACCTTGTTACTTGTATTCAAGGGCCATTTCAAGCAACTAGATCTATTAACTGGTACCTTCATTTTTCACAGTGGGTTCCAGGACATGCTCATGTTGCACTTCTTGGGACATTTTCATTTTTTAATTTTGGTGCAATTTATTACATATTACCAAGAGTATTAAATAAACAAATGTATAGTGTTAGTTTAGCAAGAGCACATTACTGGTTTACATTAATTGGATTTTTTATTTTCTTTAGTGCATTTACAATTGGTGGATTAGTTCAAGCAGCAGGATGGCATGCACAAATGCCAATTAGTACATGGGGACTTGAAATGGTTCCATATTGGATATTTAGAGCAATTGGTGGAAGCTTAATGTGGTTTGGAAATATTTTGCTTTTGTTAAATGTTATTCAAACTGTAAGAGAAGTAAAACCACTTGATGCCGAGGATGTAGAGCCTGCAATGGTGCCAGCAAAATAGAACAGAAACGGCGAAACGGCGAAACGGAGAGACGGAGAAACTGGGAGACGGTGACAGAAAGAAAATGAACAAAAATTACGTACTTCCAGCAATTGTTCTCTTGCTTTCATTCAGTGGAATTATTTTTGCTACTGTTTTATTGCCAAATTTTATTTTTAGACCAGCACCTTCTGAGTTTGCATTTGTTAGGACTTCATTAGAAGAACAAGGTAGAAAAATTTATATAAGAGAAGGTTGTGTAAATTGTCATAGTCAATTTGTAAGACCTCAAGATAGAGACTTTGGACCTTTAGTTTTAGCTGGCGATTATGTTTATGACACTCCCAATCTTTTAGGTACAATTCGAACTGGTCCTGATTTATCCAACGAAGGTGGAAAACATCCTGATGCATGGCATATTGCACATTTTAAAGGTCCAAGAAGTACTACACCTGGTTCTGTTATGCCACCGTTTAATTACTTGAAAGATGATGAGATGAAAGCTCTTGTTGCTTATATCCAATCTTTAGGAAAAAAAAGGATTGTAAAATACAAAAGAATTTATCATCCTGATGAGCTGGAAAAAGTTTTAGAAAAAAGAAAGATGGATGTTAATAGTTCTGCAGCTAGTAATGCAGGGAGAGGAATTTTTCAACAAAATTGCGCGACTTGTCATGGTACTCATGGTTTAGGTAATGGTCCAAATGCAATTGCACTTTCAAAGAAACCAGCAAATTTCTCAAGACCATTTTACAAGGATTATGACGACATAACTTGGTTTTGGAGAATTACTGAAGGTGTGCCAGGAACTAGAATGCCACAGTGGGGCAAGTTACTTACTGAAGAACAAAGATGGTATCTGGTTGCATTTTTAAAGATACTTCCAAGAGAAAATGAAGTATATCCAAAATCATATGAGGATTTAGATTCGGAAAAATGGGTCCGCCAAAATAAAATTTCAGAAGCAGAATTAAATTCTCAAAAACCTGCAATGATTTTAAGAGAAGGGCATTAGGAGGGAATTGACAATTATATGAATGTAACAGTACAAGAAATAATTCATGACTTAATTGCACAGCCAGGACTAGGGATGTTTGCATGGTTTTGTTTTATAACTTTTTTTATTGCATTAATATTTTTTATTTGGGCATTAACATCTGGACAGTTAAAAGATCTCGAAAAAAGTAAGTTTGATATGTTTAACGATAAGGAGACTCACAGCAATGGATGAACAAATTACAGAATATAAGCCGCTTTGTCAGGTACCAAAAATTACAAAACCAGAAGAGTACCGCATGGGCGAACATAAACCACCAGTTTTTTTAATAGTACTTTTTATTTTAGTTTTTATATGGGCATTAATTTCTTGGGTACCGTTTTTTGGTTATTAAAGTGTAGGGGCAGGTCATGACCTGCCCAAATTAAGGTAAAAAAATAAGATGGGGAGTAGAAAAAATATAAAAACAATAATACTGGTTTTATTTGTTTTTTCGATTGGATTATTTTTAACCGCTTGTCAGTCCAATTTTCAATTAAAAAACATTAGTTTACCTTCTGAGCAAAAACCATTAATTAGCAAAGAAGCAGCAAAAGAAGATTTTGCATATCCTACAAAAGATCCATCTGTAGTTGAAGGTAAAAAATTGTTTGCTCAGAATTGCTCTCAGTGTCATGGTTTTAGATACGAAAAAAGGAAACATAATTTTACTTTGAAGTATGTGAATAGTGTTACTCCATCTACATTATTTAAAGTAATAACTAGTAATAGTAAACATCCCTCATTTAAAGATAAGCTTACCAAGATAGAGAGATGGGATATTGTAATGTATTTGCGCTATGAGCTTTTTGGAATGCCAAAAGATTTTGAAGATACAAGAATAAAATTTGCTTCTAACTGTGGTGTGTGTCATGGAACACGAGGATTTGCAGATGGACCACTGCATTATTACTTAAATCCTCCACCTGCTAACTTTAATCAGTTTGACAAGTTTTATGAGAAAACTGATGAGCATTTATTTGAAAGAATATCAAATGGTATTCCATGGACTGCAATGCCACCATGGGCAAATAGAATTGATAAAGACAAACATTTTACCTTTGATGAAAAATTTAGATGGGAGCTTGTCAAGTATGTAAGACATTTTGGTTATTCTACAGAAGTAGATATTTTAAGACAAGAGAAATTATTTAATGGAAAAGAGAAAAAATAATATAAGATGAACACAGAAACAACAAGACGTGAATTATTAAAAGTGATGTTGGCAGTACCTGTTTTAGGTACTTTATTTGCAGCACTTTCTCCTTTTATGAGATTTTTAAAACCAACTATTAAACCACTTAACTATATGCAAGGGCCCGATCTACCAGAATCTTTAAAACCTGTAGTGTTTGATCTTTCATTATTTCCAAAACCTTTTGATGTACAATCTTTTAACTTTACTCAAGTAAATAAAGAGTACACAGCATTAGGTACTCAGATAAGAGATATTCCTGGATTTGCTGTAAGACTTCCAAATGGTGAGTTTGCAGTTTACAGCAGAATATGTCCACATCTTGGTTGTGTTTTTAACTATGTTCCAGATCCTGATGAGGTTGCTAAAGGATATAACTTTAGACCAGATGGGCCTGTTTTTGCATGCCCATGTCACTTAAGTGTTTTTGATATCCAAAAAGAAGGAAAAGTTGTTTCAGGTCCTGCACCAAGACCACCAAGAAAATTTACTTATAAGATTGAAAATAATCAGTTAGTTATAACTGATCTGGAAACAGGAGGAATTGCGTAGGGAATTGAAAATTGAAAATTGGGAATGAAATAGAATGTTAGAAAAAGTAAAACAATATTTTGAAATTTCAAGAAAGTGGGTTATCGATCACATTAATGGCATTGATATTTTTGATGAACACTATATTGATAAAGCAAAAACAAATCCTTGGTATACACTTGGCTCGCTTGTATGGCTTTTTTGGATGGTAACAATTGTATCTGGTTGTTTACTAATGGCAATTTATATTCCATCTATTGCTGAGGCTTATGATTCAATTGTAAAAATACAAACACAAATTCCTTTTGGTTCAATTATTAGAGGCGTACATAAATATGGAACTGATGCATTGATTATTGCAGCTACTATGAGGCTTTATCGGATGTTTATTGCTTGTGACTATAAACCAAACCGTGAATTCAATATAGCAATTGCTTTAATTACTTTGCTTTTTGGTATGTACTCAGGATTAACAGGCTACCTTTTAATTTGGAATCAAAGAGCATTTTGGGCAACAAAAGTTTTTGCAACTTTTCCAACTTATGTAGAACAGTTTTATATACTAGGACCAACTCATATTGGTGCCAACACATCACAAATTCTTTTAGGTGGCAGCTCAATTGGTCAAGCAACAATGACAAGATTTTATGCATTTCATATTGCTTTTACCTTGCTTGCTTTAATTGCTTACGAACTTTACATCTATAAAATGGGACATAAGAGATTAAATATTTCCTGGAAGCTTGCATGTCTTCCAATTGCAATGGTATGTATAACTGCTATTATTCTTCCTGCCCAAATTGGACATAGAGCTGATCCTAGTATTACACCACTCCCAATTCTTTCTGACTGGTACTTTTTAGCACTTTATCAGTTTTTAAAATATATGGAACCTGTTTGGGCAACTGCTCTTACAGTGCTTGTTCCAATTACTGTAATTATCCTTCCTTATTTTGATCTTGGACCTGAAACAAGACTTTTTAAAAGACCAATATTTTTAATGGTTACTATAATGGGTTTCTTGGAATTTTTAATATTTTCATTTTTAATTATTTTTAATGTTGCAAATATTTATAGAGACCCGCCGATTTGGAGAATAGGTACCTGGATATTAATTGCAATTGGTGTTATGTGGCAATATATTAATCATAAAATTGAAAGACCAGAAAAATTACCTGTTGCAATTTGTGACTTTATTGCATATGTTGCTTGTCCTTTGTTTGTTTTATATTGGTCATTTCCTACCTTGTTAAATGGTTGGATTACTTTAAAGCAGCAGCTTATCGGTGTAAGTATTTGTATGATTCCAACTGTTATTGCTTATACTTGGCATTTGTTTATTAGAAAGAAAATTGTTAGTGGGGAGATAAAAGTAACTAAATGACACCTGTTTTTAAACTTGTTTTTGGCTTTGTAACTATTGTTGTTACAGCTATGTTTCTTTTCTTGCTTATAAGTGCTGAGTTAAATTCTTTAGATTTAACTTTTGCAAAATATTTTGGTTTGTTTATTGCTTTTAGTGCAATTTCATTTTTGCTTTTAACTAGAGGTGAGGATAATGAAGAAACAAAATGTATAAAAAAACATTAGAAAAATTACAAATACTAACAATAAATCTTGAAAAGTGGCTAAACAAGGTTTTTAGTCAAAAGTACAATCCACTTTACTATCATGGTGCACTACCAAATTTATTTATGTGGACTTTGTTTATTACTGGACTTTTGCTTTTTGTTTATTTCCAGCCTACATTAGACAGTGCATATATTTCAGTAAACTATATTTCAGGTAAAGTACCTTTTGGAAATATTGTTCGTGGTATGCACAGATATGCTGCAGATGCAATGATAATTACAGTTATATTGCATGCACTTAGAGTTTATTTTACAGACAGGTATAGAAAATATCGCTGGATAGCATGGTATTCAGGTATTGTGCTTTTAGTTTGCATGTTAGTCATTGGCATTACTGGCTATGTTCTTGTTTGGGATGAAAGATCTTACATGATTGTTTTAGTACTAACTAATGCTTTGAAATCAATACCACTTGTTGGAATTCATCTTGCAAAGTTTTTTGTAAATGGTGAGATGGTTACACATTACACACTAGCAATGTCATTTTTCTTACATGTTGGCGTTTCATTTTTTCTTTTGTACTTGCTTTGGTTACACTATCTTAGAATTTCAAGACCAGTTACAAATGTCCCCCTAGGTCTTGGTATGTTACTTATAGCACTAATTATTATTCCAGCAGGGATGTTACAAGCTATTAGTGGAAGACCAGCAGTTTTAACACAGACTCCTAGTGAATTTCCGATAGACTGGTTTTATCTTTGGATTTTCCCTTTATTTTCAAGTATGCCAGCAATGACTGTTTGGATAATTTTATTTATAGCAATTGTAATTTTACTATTAGTTCCATTTTTAATAGTAGATAAAGAAAAATCACCAGCTCAGGTTTTACAAGATAATTGTGTTGGTTGTACTCTTTGTGCAAAAGACTGTCCATATGAAGCAATTTATATGGTGCCAAGAACAGACCATCCAAAGTTTAAACAACTGGCAATTGTAATTGATGCTCGGTGTGCAGAATGTGGGCTTTGTGTTGGAGCATGTGCTTTTAAGGCAATTGAACTGCCACAAAAACAATCTAAAGAAATTCTTGGAAAGATAGGGGATGTATTAAATGGCTGAACAAAACAAAAAGAAAAAAATATTGGGCATTGTTTGTGAACGTAGTGCAGATCTAAAAAACCACACTAAAAATAACAAATTAAAAGAAAAAGAAAACATTGCAATTCTTGAAATGATTTGTTCTGGGATGATTCAGCCACAAATGATAGAAGAAGCCTTTAAGCAAGGTGCTGAAGGAGTATTTGTAATGGGCTGTCAGATAGGGGATTGTCATTTTAGAGAAGGAAATAAATGGTGTCAAGAAAGATTACTTGGACTCCGCCCGCCAAATATTAAAAAAACAATTGATAAAAATAAAGTTCGTGGTTTCTGGCTTGCAAAGTGTGATTACAAAAAATTTATAGAGAAGGTAAATAAGTTTGAAGAAGATTTAGGAGGATAAAACATAAATGGCAACAATTAAAGACGCAAAAATAATAATGAATATTTCAAATGTTTCACCTATAAAAATATTTTTTCATAATGTATTTTTTTATTTACATCTTTTCTTTTGGCTAATTTTAATTGCTTGTTTTGGAATAATTGCAGAGTTTTAGATTTATTGTACTTGAAATCCTATTTTTCTTTTAGGTCTATCAAATGTTGGATTAATAAGTTTATGAATTGCATCAAAAATTGATTTAATTTCTTCATCCTGGTTATCAATTCTTTTTTCAAGCCGAGTAAGTTTTTGTGCAAGCTCTTTGTTTCCTGCAATAATTTCTTTTAACCTTGTAAAAGTTCTCATGATCTGGATATTTACTTGAATTGCTCTTTTACTGTTTAAAACACTTGAAAGCATAGCCACACCTTGTTCTGTAAATGCAGAAGGAGGGTACTTGATATTTTGCCCATGTTTCAAGGTCGCAATTTGCGACCTTGAAATGTAAGCTTCTTCCCTTGTTAGTTGAAACATAAAATCTTCGGGAAAACGGTCTTTGTTTCTTTTTACCTGTTCATTTAATCGTTTTGTAGAAACTCCATAAAGTTCAGCAAGATCTCTATCGAGCATTACTCTCTTCCCTTTTATGAGAAATATTTTATTTTCAATTCTTTCAGGTGGTATTAAATGTGACATATTTCTTGAATTGTTCTGAACATTAAAACATGTCAAGAATAAAATTCATGTAACCAAAGGTTACATGCGTATAATTTTTTACATTTAATTTACTGTTACCGCACATTTTAAAACACTCTTGTTAATCCAAAAATTAATCTTATATTTGGTGGTCTTCTTCTGCCATTTAAGTTTTCAATAGTTGGCAGTCCAATAGACAAATTTGCAATCCATTTTTTATCTAAGATAAGTCTAATCCCAGGCGAAAGATAAACCAGTGTTCCCCCTTCATTTTCTTCTCTTACACCTCTAACATTTGGTTTTTCTACCCAATTTCCATTTGTCTCTGCAATTAAATGCCAGTTTGCTTTTTTGCCTAGTATGTGATCAACAAAAATTTTTTTTAAAAAATCTTTCTTATGAGTTCCAATCAAATATGAAATAGCAAAATTATAACTAATGACATCGCCTAGAATTGTATTTTGAACTCCTTTTGTTGAAAACCTATACATGAAATTAGAATCCAAATGAAATATTCCAAGATGCTTACTTAAAGCAAGTCCAACTTGTGGATCAAAGGAACCTGTTCCAGCTTGATGTTCAGCTTTAAATAAATTACCTTGACGGGTTTTGTCTTGTACAACTCCAGAGGGAATTTTTAATCCGGCAAGTAAAGCAGCATGAAAGTCATATTTCTCACTATGTAAGAATTCATATAACCCAAAAAGGTTTATATCACCAACACCAATTGAATTTCCCTGACTGACTACTTGTGGGATAGCTTCTACTCTTCTTATGCCGTATCTAAATATATAAGGGAGTTGTAAGCTAAGCGAAAATCTATTTGTGATTCCTAGTCCGGCAGTTAAAGAAGGACTTAAAGTATTTTCAACTACATCATAATCTTCGCCTCTTAAACCAAGCCTGCTTAATCTAGTATTAGATGATTCATCAGCATTTGTATAGTTTGTAATTAAGCTAATAAATTTGCTGCCTTTTGGAAGTGCATAAGCAGGTATAGTAACAATAGGACCAGCAATACCAGCACCACCACCAAGCCCGCCTTCCCCTCCATGATGAGCATATGATGGGAGAACAAGAAGCAAAGAAACAAAGAAGCAGAGAAGTAAAGAAATTATGTAGTTAGTTTTCATTAAATATCAGATCCTAAATCAACAAATGTTTTTGAAATACCTTTATATGAATCAATGCAATCAGTAAATTCATCAGGTGATAGTAGAGGCGAGGTTGCCTCGCCTCTACTATTCCTAGCTGGCGTTTCAAAAATTTGTTCGCCTCCATTTTCATCTTTTGCTGTCCATATAGTTTTATCTCTGTAAGCTCTTGCTTTAAGTGAACCTTCTTTCCCAACAATTTCAAATGGAAGTTTAAGTTCAATTGCTTGTTGTGGACATATTTTTATACATGCTGCACAATCCCAGCAGTCAGCATTTGAAAAAATTTGTGCCTTGCTATTTGTTTGCATAAAAATTAAATCTCCTGGACAGGCAATATTACATGGAGTCTCTGATTCTGGATATCCACAGCCATTACATAAATTGTGATCAATAAATATCCCCATTACTTAACTCGTTCTAATGTTTTACATGGTCTCTCAAGAATTTTAATTTCATCCCTTGCTTGATCATATACAGAGTTTACAAACTTTAACCAATTTTTATCATCTCGATTTGGATAATCAGCCCGGCTTTGATAAATTGGCCATCTGGTTTCTTTTCTGTATAAGAGATGTTCAATAAGCACAGAAGCAATGTCAAGTCTATCAATAACTTCATGACATTTATTTAACTCGTGAAAAGACGGGGTGATCCCGTCTTTACTTGCATATAAATTTTTTGTTTCTTGTTTTAATTGCTTTATATATTTTTTTGCTTTTAATAATTTTTGCTCGTTTAAAATATATCCACTTGAAATACCACCAGCATATTCATCCATTATTTTTTGCATGCGTAATTCTAATTCATCTGGCTGTAGAGATGAGGTGACCTCGTCTCTACACAGAGGTGCAAACACTCTCTTGATTTCATCCTTTACATCTTTTTCATAAATTTCTTCTTGTGATATTTTATTTAATTTTGATATAACATCTCTTGCTGCAATCATTCCTTCTACTGCTGAACCTGATAAGTATTTTTTTGGTGCTCCACCTGCTACATCACCACTAGCATAAAGATTTTCAATTGTAGCCATTCTGTTTGTATTTATCCAGTAACCTGCTTGTGCATGACCACCTACAATAAATGGTTCTGTTCCAACAATTTCAGGTGGATCAGTGTCTGGTCTTGTACCACGACTAGACCAGTACAAAGTTAGTCCTGGTGTCATGTGTAAGTAGTATGCTTGTAATCTTTCTGCTTGTTCTTTTGTTAGATGAGTTGTATCTAAATAACAAGGTCCGCGACCTTCAATATTTTCTTGAAGTGTTGCTAGGAGCCGCATAGAAGTTGGCATTAATTTACCGCCAATATTTTTGTATCTTCCTTCTAAATATCTTTCACCCAGTGAATTTACCTGCTGGGCTTTTACTCCTTGTGCTACTGCTCCAGTTGGTGCCATAAGATCTTTTATTCGCATGCTTACATACCGCATTTCAAAAGTAGTCATTTCAGCGCCTGCACGAATACCAATTGCATAACCAGCACCAGTGTTAAATGGTGAGTACCAAATCTTATGCCTGGATTCCCCTTCATTATTTGGTTTATAAATGCCACTTGCTCCACCAGTAGCTACCAGCACTGCTTTTGCTTGAAGGACATAAAATTTTCCATCTCTAATTCCAAAACCAAATGCTCCACAGGTTTTATTTTTGTTTATGATTAAGTTTGTTACAACAACTCTGTTTAAAATCCTTGCTTTTGTAGCTTTAGTGGCTTGTGCAATTATTGGTTTTATTCTTTCCCCCTGAACAATAATTGATCCTCGTCCCCGGACATAAACTTCTCCATTTTCATCTTTTGGTATTGGCAAACCCCATTCTTCTAAAATTTGTGCAACATGATTAACTTCTTTTGCAATACTATAAACAAGATCTTCTCTTATAAGATCCATTGAGTCTTTTTTTACATATTCAAGAAATGTTTCTGGTGTTTGACCAGGAGTAATGTAAGCATTTATTGCATTGATACCTGCTGCAAGGCAGCCACTTCTATCTATATGAGCTTTTTCAACTATTAAAACATCAATATTTGGATTTAACCTTTTAGCTTCATAAGCTGCAAAACATCCTGCTGCACCTGCACCAATGATTAAAAAGTCTGTCTTTAATCTTTCGGTTTTAACTTTGTCTAATTGCATAATCATTAACAACATCTTACCAATTATTGCAATTTCTCCTTGAAGTAAGGTACTATATTGTTTAATTTAATGGGTAAAGTTGTAAGAAGTCTTGGCGGAGAGAGTGGTAGCTCTTATCCATATAAAAGTACAAATGCGCCTTTAAAATATAAAGGCGCTAAAGGTATAGTTGATACTGGAGCACAAACTTCTACAAATGAACAAAAAAATAATGACAAAGTAGCTTGTGCTGTTAATCCTTGTGATTTTCCTCTTCTGTTTGCTATATCAAGAGGAGCAGTTAATGGAACTGAGCTTGTAACTAGATTTATAAAGAATAAAGTCCAAGAAGTTCGCGAATCTTTAAGTGGGAACCTAGAAGAGTACATTGGTAATCTCTTAAAGAACTCGTTAAAACCTGATGAAGAGCTATCCTTAGAAGTTAACAGAGCATTAGGAAGTGTACCTTATGACTTTGGAAGTGAGTTTAAAAGCAGACTTACATCCAGTGAAGATCCCTTAGAACAAGTTGTAATTTTAAAGATGTTATTTTGTTTGGATAGAAAAGATGAGGTTCTTTCTGAACTTATGATCCCATATCTTGAAGAAAGAGAATATATAGGAACAAAACAAGTTGTTGAAAATAACAATAGATTTTATTTACAGTTTCTTCAAGCCTTGGATAAAAAAGATTTAAAAGATATTTTACTTAGTTTTGAATATAAAGATGTTATAAGAGCTGATAACCTTGCTTATAAATTGCTTGAGGTTTCAGATTCAAATCTTATTTTAGATCTCTTATTAAAAGAATATGAACCAGATGTGAATTTATCTTTAAATGATCAAATAGCAGCAAAGCAAAAAGTTCAAACAATAGCATTAACTATTTTGCAGAAAGAAAGTACGAGAGAAGAATTGTCAGAAATTGATTATGAATATTATTTAGTAACACTCTATAAGAACTCTTTAAGTAAGAAAGTTAGTGATGATGTTGCAACTTTACTTTCTAGGTACAGAAAAGAAAATGCTGAAGAAATATTTTTAGATCAATTGCTAAATAGAGAAATAGCAAGTGATTTAAGTGAGGATAACAGAAGAAGAAGAAGAAGTTATGCTGCCAGTCACTTATCTAATCATATTTGTGATAGAGATAAACTTTTAGGCTTACTACAAAGAATTGTTTTAAATGAAGAAGATCCTTATGTAACTGGAAATGTTGTTTGTAAACTTGCAAATGATTTAGGTGAAGAAGGTAAGAAAGCATTGGTTCAAGCTATTGTAGAACAAGTAAAAAATAATATTACATCATTACCGCTAGGATGTTTAAATTTACTTTATATTGCTGAAAATAAGGATCAATACTATAAAGTTTTATTAGAAATTTTGAGTACTGCATTTGATAAAACAGAAGGTTTAAGTGAGGCATTTGTAGATCTTCAAGATGTAGAACTATGCCCAGTTTCAAAAGATAAAAATGGCCCGCCATTTGATCCACAAATGGCAACAGATCCTGAACAAGTAATTGATTTAATTGAAAAAGTAGGGCTAGAAAAATTCCTTGAATGGGCAACAATAGAAAATGTTAAAAGCGAAGACAAAAAAGCCCTGAAAGCAAATTCTCAATCATTGTTAAACTTAGCATGCAGGCTAAACCCTGAAAGAATTTATGAATATTTCTCATGGTCACTAGTAAATGAACCAAATTCTAAAACAGCAATCTTTATTAAACAGTTAGCTGGCTTTGAACAAGCTAATAAACCAAATGAAGTGGTTGACACGGGGTTTTAACATATGTATGACTAATGTAAGTTTTTCATAAATATTTTTTTTGAATTGTGCTCTAAAAAGATTTGTTGGTTATAATATTTTTAATTATAAAATGAGACTTAGAGTTGAGACACATAACACTGGAGATTCTCAGTATAAAAAAAGTCATGTGCCTTTAAAAAAGGCAGGTGAGAAGCTGCCTCCTAAAAAAGCTATTTATCCTTTGGAATGTCCTAGAGATATAGGCCTTAGAAGTCAATTAATGAGTTTAGTTCCGTTAGATAATCAAGGTCCTTTGAATACATTACGAGTTGAAGAGAGAAAGCATTTAAAGCCTCTGTTAGCTAAATTGAATGCAGATGACAGTTCAATTATACAAATAACTAATGAATTAAAAAGTGAATTTCAAGAATTAGGACAAAATTTAGAAAATGTTCTAGCTAAAGAATTTAGATTATCTTCTGAAGATACAAAAAAAATAATCTTACAAATGCTATTAATTCTTGAAGGAGGCTATTCTAATTTTATTGGAAAAATTTTAGAACAAGGTTCAAAAGGTTTCAATTATGAACTTTGTATAGAATTCTTAAAATCCTTATCAGAGCCAGACTTAGAAGTATTTTTATATAACGCTACTCTTGATAATCATAAAAGAGTAGACAATTTAGGAAAGTCATTACTTGAACTAGCAGATGAAAATTATGTGCTTAGAGTTTTGAAAAGGAGTATTAGAGAAAATCCAGACTTAAATAAAAAAAAGAAAGAAAGCAGGGAAAAGAAAGAAGATAAACAACTTATACTACTTGCTTGTATGAGGTTTAAAAAGGATTTAGGATTAAATGAAGTTTTAGAACAATTTAATTATGCTGTTTCTATGGAAGTTGCTTACATATCATTAGAACTTCTAAGAACCCGCTTTAAGGAAAAAGCGCATGAAGTACTAAATTATATAGCAAATGATCTAGATGGAAATAATGTTTTGAGAGGACTTGCAATTTGCAAGTTAGCTGAGTTACCTGGGCAAGATAAAGTACAAACTGTATCTAAAATAACTGAAAATACAACTGATCCTTTTATAGCTTCAATGGGGTGTGCTGCTTTAATAAATTTCTGTGGAGAGAAAGGGAAATCTAGTGTTATTAATTTGATTCAAAAAGAAATTCAAGGAGAAAAACCACTGCTATTACTTGCTACCTTAGCTTGGTCAACTGAATGTAATTCAGCTTATTGTGATGCTTTAAAGAGAGTACTTTCTACTGAAGAAAATCTCATTGATTCTTTTTCAAGGATTCATGAGAGCAAATTGCGTGTGCTTGATTGTGTTGATAGATGGCTTGACTATGACACTATGCGTGCACATTTATCTCAAATCGTTTTAAAAATTGGGCTTGAAGAGAAATACATACCGTGGATGATACATGGAAAGTCTGAAGTATTGAGAAGAAACTTAAGAGATTTATTATATTTAGCTTTGTCAAAAGAAAGTAGCAATTTACTTCAGACTAGATTAACAGAATTTTTAGGGGGAAATGGTGAACGCTCAAAAGAATTTATAAGATGGTTAAAAGAGTTTGAGGTGGTTACTTAATAAATTAAAAGCCGGTGAGCTAAGACTTTTATCTTTAGTCCAACAGGACTGAGAGCTGCAATTTTTTAGCAATGAATTTATATCCATCTTGTCTTTTAAACAAGACAAGTATTATAATATAGTTGTCTTCTTTGAAAGACAAGGTTAAAAAATGAATAATGACTATAAAAGTACCTTTAAGCTTTTGATTAAGGAGTTTCATGACAGAAAGTTTTCAGTAGACTGCTTTGAAAGGGAATTAAAACTAGAAGAAAATCCAAAAAAAATTATAGTTCTTTATGGTTCAAGAAGAAGCGGGAAAACTTTTTGCTTATATAACCAAATAAACCTTTTGATAAAAAAAGGAATAAAAAAAGAACAGATTGTTTACCTGAACTTTGAGGATGACAGATTAATAGACTTAAAAGTAAAAGATTTAAATGAAATAATAGAAGCTTATTATGAACTGTACCCTGCTAATACAGAAAATATTTTATATTTCTTTTTTGATGAGATTCAGTTAATAACTGGCTGGGAATATTTTTTAAGAAGGATATTCGATACATTAAATGCAAAAATTTTCATTACTGGTTTATCTACAAAATTGCTCAGCAAAGAAATTGCTACTTCTTTAAGAGGAAGATGCTTAAGTTATGCAATGTATCCTCTGTCTTTCAGAGAGTTCTTGATATTTAAAGGTATAAAACTTGAAAAAGATTTTAAATATACTAAACAAAGATTTAAAGTCAAAAAATTATTAAATGAATACGTAGAATACGGGATGTTCCCAGAAGTTGCATTAACTTCTGACGAAGAAATTAAGAGAAAAATTTTAAAAGAATATTATGACTCACTGGTCTACAAAGACTTAATGGATAGATATGATCTAAAAAACACAGATCTTTTAAAGGAATTACTTAGATTCTTGTTTACTAACTTTACAAAAGAGTTTTCAGTTAACCGTTATTACAAAACTGTTAAACAAAGTCTTTCTATATCACGAGAGACAATTATTCAATATTTAAATTTTATCCATGAGACTTTTTATATATTTCTATTACCGGTATTTTCTTATTCCTTAAAAAAGCAGAGGGTAAATCCTAAAAAAGTAATTGTATTAGACAATGGTTTAAGAAACAAGATTTGTTTTAGAACATCAGATGATACAGGCAAGCTTGTTGAAAATATAGTTGGTGTAACTTTAATTAGGAAATATGAAGAGGTTTTTTTCTGGAAAGATAATGCTGAGGTGGACTTTATCATAAAAGACACAAGTGGATTTTTACATGCATTTAATGTAAGTTATACGAATTCTATTCCTGAAAGAGAGTTTAATTCTTTGATAGAGTTTAAAAAACAACACAAAAATGTTAGGAGTTTAAATATAATCAGTCATGAAATTGAAGAAAAAAGAAAAAACATAAACATCAGACCTTTTCTTAATTGGCTCTTAGAAAGTTAATTCTTAAAAAATCCAAAATCTCAATTATCTTTAACCTGCCTCTAATACTTAAGTATTTCTTTATATTTTCCTGTAAACCTAAGTAGAGACGCAGTTAACTGTGTCTCTACTGGGAATAAATAATATGTAAGATTTTTTCTTATAGTTATAATTTTCATATGAAAGAAATTACAAAATTATGGCTTGAGTATGCGGAGAAGGATTTATTACTAGCAAAAAGAAATGTTGATAGTAAAGATTTCCCAGAATTGATTGCATTTCATCTTCAACAGGCAGTAGAAAAGGTCCTCAAAGCTTACATAAAAGAATCCATAGATAAGGAGCCACCAAAAATACATAACTTAATCGGACTTTTAAGCATTTCAGGTATTGAATTAAACAAAGAAGAAAGATTATTACTTGATGATTTAAATTTCGTTTACACAGAATCAAGATATCCACAAAGTATTAATGAACTAAAGGAATTCTTAGAAAGTATAAATCTTATGGAATTATATAATAGGACAGAGAGGTTAATTGAATGGATAAAAGCAAAATTATAGAATATGTAAAAACTATAATACCAATATTCAAACAACATGTGAAATTAGAGTACTTGATTTTATTTGGTTCTCAGTTAACTGGTAAGCAACATAAGTATAGTGATATTGATCTGGCAGTTGTTGCAAAAGATTTGCCAAAAGGTATATTAGATAACAATGTGAGAGAAGCTTTATACAAAATACATAAAATTGACTGGAGATTTGAACCACACTTCTTTAGGCTAGAAAAATGGGAAAACCCTGAATACGGTTCTTTCATAGAATATATAAAAAAATATGGAGAGGTAATTTACTCTAATGGATCTAAATAAACTAACACTAAATTCCCAGCAAGCACTTGCAGCATCTAAATCGCTGCTTGATAAATATGAACATTCAGCACTTGAGCCAGAACATGTCTTAATTTCACTTATTGATCAAAGTGACGGTCTTGTTCCAAGAATCCTTGATGAAATAGGAGTAAGTAAAAAGAAAATTATACAAAGGCTTCATGATTACTTATCGAAGCAACCAAAAGGCAGGGCTTCTACTAGTAGTAATGAACAGCTTTATCTTAGTTTTAAAACTAATTCACTTCTTGAAAAAGCATTTGAAGAAGCAAAAAATATGAAAGATGACTATGTTAGTGTTGAGCATATTATATTAGCTATGCTTGATCCTCAAATTAAAAGTGAGTGTCAACAGATACTAAAAAATGAAGGAGTTACAAGAGAACAAATATTAAAAGTATTAAGTAAAATCAGGGGACACCAAAGAATTACAAGCCCTACTCCTGAAGCTACTTATGATGCACTTTCTAAATATGGCAGAGATTTAACAGATATTGCTAAAAAAGGGAAACTTGATCCTGTTATTGGACGAGATGATGAAATTAGAAGAGTCATTCAGGTTTTATCGCGCCGTACAAAAAATAATCCTGTTTTAATTGGTGAACCAGGTGTTGGTAAAACAGCAATTGTAGAAGGACTTGCCCAGAGAATAATTCGGGGTGATGTACCTGAAGGATTAAAAGATAAGAAAGTAATTGCACTTGATATGGGTGCATTAATTGCAGGAGCTAAGTTTCGTGGTGAGTTTGAAGAAAGATTAAAAGCAGTCTTGAAAGAAGTTCAATCTCATGAAGGTGAAATTATTTTATTTATTGACGAGCTGCACACTGTAGTAGGTACTGGCACTACAGGTGAAAGCTCAATGGATGCAAGTAATCTTTTAAAACCTGCACTTGCCCGTGGAGAACTTCATTGTATTGGAGCTACAACGCTTGATGAATATAGAAAACATATTGAAAAAGATGCAGCACTTGAAAGAAGATTTCAGACGGTTCTTGTAGATGAACCTACTGTTGAAGAAACAATTTCAATTTTAAGAGGACTAAGAGAAAGATACGAAGTTCATCACGGAGTAAGGATTAAAGATGCAGCACTTGTTAGTGCAGCAGCACTAAGTCATAGATATATCTCAGATCGTTTTTTGCCTGATAAAGCAATTGATCTTGTAGATGAAGCAGCAGCAAAACTAAGAATTGAAATTGACTCAATGCCTGTTGAATTAGACGAACTAGAAAGAAGAAGAATTCAGCTTAGCATTGAAAGAGAAGCTTTAAAAAAAGAAATAGATGTTGCATCAAAAGATAGACTTGAAAAACTTGAAAAAGAACTTTCTGAAATTGAAAGTAAATCAAATGTCTTAAAAACTCAATGGCAAAAAGAAAAAGGAAGCATTTCAAGTATTCGTCAAATTAAAGAACAAATCGAAGAAACAAAAAGAAAAATTGAACAAGCAGAAAGAGAAACAGATCTTGCTCGTGCTGCAGAACTTAAGTATGGAAAACTCAACGAACTTGAAAAAAAATTAAAACAAATAGAGGCGTCCCAGCAAAGCATCTCTACAAATGGTCGCCTCTTAAAAGAAGAAATAGATGAAGATGACATTGCAGAAGTAGTTTCAAAATGGACACATATTCCTTTAAGCAAATTACTTGAGAGTGAAAAACAAAAATTAATTAAACTAGAAGAAGAAATTCATAAACGTGTAATTGGTCAGGATGAAGCAGTTATAGCTGTTTGCAATGCAATTAGAAGATCTAGATCCGGTTTAAGCGATCCTAATAAACCTGTTGGTTCATTTATATTCCTTGGACCAACTGGAGTTGGAAAAACTGAGCTTGCAAAATCTCTTGCTTATGTTTTATTTGATGATGAGCAAAATATGATTAGAATTGATATGAGCGAATATCAAGAAAGACATACTGTGAGCAGATTAATTGGTGCACCACCTGGTTATATTGGATATGAAGAAGGTGGGCAACTTACAGAACAAGTAAGAAGAAAACCATATTCAGTGATTTTGTTTGATGAAGTTGAAAAAGCTCATGCAGATGTTTTTAATCTCTTGCTTCAAATTTTAGATGATGGAAGACTAACTGATTCACAAGGAAGAAAAATTGATTTTAAAAATACAATAATTATTATGACAAGCAATATTGGAAGTCAGATTATTCTTGAGCACCAGCTGAGATTAAGTCTTGATAAGGTAAATTCAGAAATTGCTTATGATCAAATTAAAGAACAAGCATTTGAACTTTTAAAAGAACGGTTTAGACCAGAATTTTTAAATCGTGTTGATGAAATAGTTGTATTTAATCCACTAAGAACTGATGAACTTAAAAAGATTGTTGATATTCAGGTAGAAAGAGTAAAGAAAAGACTTGAAGATAAAAAAATTAAGCTAGAACTTACAGATGATGCAAAAGATTATTTAGGACGGATTGGCTATGATCCAAAATTTGGAGCCAGACCATTAAAAAGACTTATCCAAAAAGAACTTGAAAATGAACTTGCAAAAGAGCTTTTAGCCGGGAAGTTTCGAGACGGTGATATAGTAAAGGCTGATCATGATGGAGATAAAATGACTTTTTCAAAGGTAGTGGAGAAAGTAAAAGCCTAACTTATAATAGTAACCATGGGTTACATTAAACAGCTTCCAGAAGATTTAATAAAAAAAATTTCAGCAGGTGAAGTTATTGAAAGACCTGCATCTGTTGTAAAAGAACTTATTGAAAATTCTATAGATGCAAATGCTACAAAAATAGAAATAGAAATTAAAAGAGCAGGGAAATATATTAAAGTTTCTGACAATGGAAATGGAATTGAGCCAGATGATGTCCCTTTACTTTTTTCAAGACATGCAACAAGTAAGTTAAATGATTTTAATGAACTTTGGGAAATTAATACACTAGGATTTCGTGGAGAAGCACTTGCTTCAATTAGTTCAGTAAGTAAAATTATTTGTAGATCAAAACATAAAAATCAAGAATGTGGTTTTGAAATAACTTTTGCTCACGGGGAAGTAAATAAAAAAAGCTCATCAATATCTATTGGTACTGTTTTTGAGATAGATGACTTGTTTTATAATGTTCCAGCCAGACAGAAATTTTTAAAATCAGAAACAACAGAAGTTAATCATATCTATGATGTAGTTATTTCAGAAGCTCTTTCTCATTCAGAGATTTCTTTTTCTCTTTTAAATAATGATACTGTTCTTTTAAAATCAAGCGGTTCAAATGATTTGAAACAAGTGGCTATAGAATTATTAGGTACTGATTTAAAAGACAGATTAATTTCTCTATCTACAAAGAATAATTTTTTAGATCTTAATGGTTATGTAAGCGCTTTGGAGATTTTTAGATCTGATCGTAAATCAATTTTTATTTTCATAAATAAGAGACCTGTTAAGTGTCAAATAATTTCAAAGGCTATTACAAGTGCATTTGAAGGCCTTTTGCCAGGCGGTAAATATCCAATTGTTGTTTTAAATCTTACTTTTAAACCCGGATTTGTAGATGTTAATGTACATCCTACTAAAAAAGAAGTTAGGTACATGCAGCCAAACGATGTCTATAACTTGGTTTTGCATAGTATTCAAAACGCTGTTTCAGAATATTATAAAAAAGAATATAAGAAGAAGGCAGTTTATACTTTGGAAGAGGTCGCTATGCCAAAAGAGTTTACAGAAGCAGCTTTTGACTTTTATAGACCACAAGAAGAAAGACTAGAGACCAGAGACCAGAGACCAGAGACTGATGAACTACAACCGTCAAAAGAACAATTCGAAGGTCTGGCCTCAATGGTCAGATCTCTACTTAATATATCTAACTTAAAATGCAACCTAATCTACTCAGATAAACCAATAGCCAACATGTCAAAAATTGGAAGTAAAACAATTTTTGAAGTTGGTTCGATATTCAATGATAATTTACAAATTGTTTTTAGTGGAGAAATTATTGGAGAGGAAACATATCAAAAGAGCTTTTTTAATTCTTTATCAGATATAAGTGAAGAGATTTATAAAACAGTTTCTAGTAAAGAAGAAATAATTCAAAAAAAACTTATTAATCCTGACTTAGAAGAAGATGAGCAAAAAGAGATACAAAGAAAAAAACCACCAAAGTCCCTTCTTTACAAGATTTGGGAAAGAGATAACTGGACTTGTGTTTATTGCGGGAAACAACTTTTAGATCCAGAAGTTGTAAAAGAAGCTATTCCAAAAGCAAAAGATGCCTTTGTAAGTTATATAAATAATAATGGTGAAAAAGTTACAGTTCATATTTTGCAAGAACATAGTGCATCTTACGATCATTATTTACCAGTAAGCAAATTGCCTCAGTTTAATTTTGAAGAAGAGAATTTATTTGCTTGTTGTATTGCGTGTAATAGAAAGAAATTAAATTCGATGGAATTAAATGCCTGGAAACCAAATAGGCAGAATGGCTGGGATAAACCACTTGAAATAGCAAGCTTATGTTTTAATACCCCGGGGTCAATTATTTTACCAGTGTAACCTTCTTATCCAAACATGAAATCCCAGGCAATGTTTTTCCTTCAATAAACTCCATCGATGCACCACCACCAGTGCTTACATGAGTGAATGCATCAAAAGATATTTTTAATTTTTCAAGTGCTGAAACTGAATCCCCACCGCCAACTACTGTAACAGACTTCTTTTTTGTAGCTTCTACAAGTGCTTCTGCAACAGCTTTAGTACCTTTTAAAAATCTGTCATCTTCAAACATACCCATTGGGCCATTCCAGAATATTGTCTTTGACTGGCTGATTAGTTTTGAAAACTTTTCAATTGTTTTTGGACCAATATCTAAACCTTTATAGCCTTTTGGAATTTTGTCTATTGGGAAAGTGTGAAGAGTTGAGAGCTCAGTACAGATCATATCTTCCGGCAGTATTAAAGCAACTGCATGTTCTTCTCTTAGATTTTCAATTTCTTTAATTAATGGAATGCGGTTTTCTTCATATAATGAGTCTCCAATTTCACCACCTTTTGTTTTTATAAAAGTAAATGCCATTGCTCCACCAATTAATAAGGTATCTACTTTAGGGATTAATTGTTTTATTACTTCAATTTTACCTGAGATTTTGCTTCCGCCAAGAATTGTAGTAAATGGTCTGATTGGATTTGAAAGTACTTTATTTAAAGAGTCAACTTCTTTTTGTAAAAGAAGCCCGCCAAGACTAGGGTTTAAATAAGCACAAACACCCGCAGTGCTTGCATGTGCTCTATGACTAGTTCCAAAGGCATCGTTTACATATATTTCAAAAGGTTTAGCTAATTTTCTTGCGAATTCTGAATCGTTTTTTTCTTCTTCTTTATAAAACCTAATATTTTCAAGTAAACAAACATCACCTGGTTTTAAGTTTTTAATTTCTTTTTCAACCTCAGGTCCAATTGAATCATTTAGTTTTAATACTTTTTTATCAAGTAAATCTGAAAGTCTTTTAGCTATTGGATCCATCTTAAGATCTTCATCAAATCCTTTTGGTCTGCCTAAGTGTGAAGCAAGTATAACTTTTGCTTTTGAATTTATTAAGTATTTTATTGTTGGCAGTGAAGCTTTAATTCTTAAGTCATTTGTAATAAGAATCTGGCCATCTTTTTTTTCTATTGGAACATTAAAATCTACTCGTACAAGAATACTTTTATTTTCTAATTCTTTTTGTGGAATATCTTTTATTGTTAGTTGGTCCATAATAAAAAATTCAATGCTACTTACGTGCATTCACAAATGCTTTTAAGACAGCATTCATCTTGGTTTGATACTTTTCTCCCTGAGACTTAAACCATTCTAGTACATCACTATCTATTCTAAATGATATTGCGGTTTTGGTTCTGGGCATTTCAAGACTTGCACTTTTAAAAAAACTTTCACTTAGTTCTGGAATATCTGAATAATTTATATCTTCATCCTTAATTGATTGTATTGCTTTAGCTCTTTTTTTTGAGATACTCATAATATAATGTCCTTTCTTTTTATCCCATTCAAATTTCATTTATTGTATACACAATCTGTATATATTGTACCAACTATGGGTTAAGATTAACAAAGTGGGAAACTCTTACACTAAGCCTCCCCCAAGTTTAAAATTTAGTACTAAATTTTAAAGTATAGTTAAAATTGTAGGATTCTATTTAGCGTTTGCATAAGCATCATAAGCTACTAATTTATTCTTTCTTTTCTTTACCAGAACCACACATTCCTTCGCCACATTTTCCTTCAGTTGATTTAGCTTTAGTAGTGGTTTCTTTCTTTGCTTTTTTATCCTTTTTAAACATTTTCTTCATCATTTTTTTGGCACCGCATTTTCCTTCACCACATTTACCTTCACCACATTTGCCTTCTTGTGCAACTGAAATAGTTGGTACCCATGTCCCTATTGCAATGGCTAAAGCTGTTATTGTTGCAATTTTAGCTATATTTTTCATAATTTTCTCCTTTTATCATTTATTACCTTCTGACCTGGAGACGTAATAAATAAATATTTTATTCACGTCATTTATAAATAACTATAATATTATATAACTCTTCCTTTAGAGTGAGACTATATATAACAGCTTGGATACCCCTAAGTAAGTTCTATTAAAAATGCAACGTGTAAAAAAATTTAATATGAACAGGCGTGATTTTCTAATCCGAGTTCTTGCATTACCTGGCATTTTATCAGCTGTGCCGTTGTTTTATTACTTAAATCAATTCAAAAAAAAGATTCTTGATATTGATTGGTTAACTTTAAGAGTAGTCCAGGAGCATTTATTTCCATCTGATACAGATTCTCCAGGAGCAAAAGAGATTAATGCAACAAGCTATTTACAATTTGTCCTTTCTGATCCGTTTATTGAAAAGGAAGAAAAAAAAATAATTCTTTCTGGTATTCATCAATTAAATGAAACAGCAATGAAAAGTCATAAAAAACAATTTGTCCAGTTAACATGGAATAAACGTGAAAAATTGCTCGGCAACTTTTCTGAAACTAAAGATGGTGAAGAATGGTTATCTACTTTAATTACTTACATCTTCGAGGCTTTGTTTAGTGATCCTGTTTATGGAGGTAATCCCGATAGCATTGGATGGAAGTGGATTGGATATAAACCACCTTACCCACGCCCTCCAAAGAACAAACGTTATTTTGAACTAAAAAAATTATGACAAGAGATTTTGATGTATGTATTATAGGAAGTGGTGCTGGTGCTGGTCCTGTTGCATGGACAGTTGCACAAAGTGGTTATTCTATAGTAGTCCTCGAAAAGGGGCCATACTTTTCTAGTAAAGATTTTTTTAAGGATGAATTAGCTTGTTGTAGGCGGGATGTTTATACCCCACTTCTTAAAGATGAACAACATGTAATTGAAGAACTAGATGACGATGGCAAGTGGGAAGCAATTCCTACATCTATTTCAGGTGAAAGCTTTTGGAATGGAAATTGTGTAGGAGGTTCTTCAAATTTTATGAGTGGTTTTTTCCATAGACTAAAGCCTGAAGATTTTCACTTGCTATCTAGTTTTGGGCCTATTGAGGGTGCAAATGTTGCAGACTGGCCTATTTCTTATGAAGATCTGGAATCATATTACACTAAAGTAGAATCACAAGTTGGGATATCAGGTCAAGTTGTTTCTCATAAATACTTAGAACCTCGCTCAACAAAAAATTTTCCATATCCACCAACACAAGAACATCCTTTAGCTAAACAAATTGATCATGCGTGTCATATGCTTGGACTAAGTCCTCTACCAGTTCCAAGGGCTATTTTGCCTTACTCAACACTTAATAGAAATGGCTGCAGTTATTCTGATTATTGTGGCAGCTACGGATGTCCAACTGGTGCAAAAGGCTCATCTAGAGCAGCATTACTAGATCATGCAGTTAGATCCGGTCACTTAGAAATAAGACCTCATTCTAAAGTTTATAAACTAGCAAGCAATGAGCAAGGTAGAGTAATATTTGCTGAGTACTACGATAAAGCAAGCAAAAGACAAAAAGTTAGTGCAAAGATCTTTGTAGTTGCTTGTCAGGCAATTGAAACTTGTAGACTGTTGCTTTCTTCAATAGGGCCTAGACATCCAAATGGTTTAGGAAATAATTATGGTCAGGTAGGAAAAAATTTAATTTTTTCAGGTGGTGGCACTGGTAGTGGTGATTTATTTTACAGTGATTTTGATAAAGAACAAGCAGATGATTTAAAGGCTCAAAGACCTTTTATAAATAGAGCACTACAAGATTGGTATTTTATTGAAGATCTTGTGCCAAATAAAAAAATAAAAGGTGGCGTGATTAATTTTCTTTTTCGTCATCCAAATCCAATCTTACAAGCACAAAGACTAAAATGGTTAGAACAAGATGACCATGAGCAGTTGATTTGGGGATCCAAACTAAAAAAACGTTTAAAATCTTACTTTACTGAAGCAAGGCATCTTATGTTTGAAGTATATTGTGATTGGCTACCAAATGATGATTGTTTTGTTACCTTAGATCCACACGTTAAAGACACATGGGGAACACCAGTTGCTCGTGTCCGTGTTGGATCTCACAAACATGATCTTAAAATTGGGAATTATCTAGCAAACAAAGCAAAAGAGGTACTCTATAAACTTGGGGCTAAAAATATTGTTTCTAATATTAGTGGTTCACCACAACCAAATTTAGTTGTTGGTGGTTGTCGTTTTGGAAAAGATCCAAAACATTCTGTCCTTGATAAAAATTGCCTAGCACATGAGTGTGATAATTTATATATAACTGATGGTAGCTTTATGCCTACAGGAGGTAGTGTTCCTTATACATGGACGATTTATGCAAATTCATTTCGTGTAGCAGAGAACATTCTTCGTCACTTGTGAGATTTAGGATATCCCTACCTCGAATAAAATTAAGTAGTTATGCGTCTCTATATTGATGATTTTATTTTCACAAAACCAAGTCAAAACCACCAGTAGAAAAAATTAACAGACAGTATAGTTTAAGGATATCTAAAATAAGCTTTTCTAATTTCTTATTTGCTTTTTTAACATTTTTTAAAACTTCTTCGTGTGATGGTTTGTGATTTTTATTCCAAACATTGCTTATTACAGATATTGCTGCAAAGTCTAATCCAAGACTTTTTGCACATATAATTTCTGGAACAGTTGACATACCAACTGCACTTGCTCCTAATGATTGTAATAATTTAATTTCAGAATATGTCTCATATGTTGGACCTAAAACACCTGCATAGATTCCTTGTTTTAGATAGAGCTGAGAGCTCAATTTTGTTTTAAAGCCATAAGGTGGTTGTGTTATTCCATTTAAAATTCCTCTTTCAGTTGGTTGCATTAAATCTATAAATCCTGTGATTAGCATTAGATCTCCTACTTTAAATTTTTTATTTATTCCTCCAGCTGCATTTGTAATTAAAACTTTTTTAATGCCAAGTTCATAGATAAGTCTTATATTTGCTGCTACATCAGTAATGCTTAAACCTTCATACAAATGATGCCTGCCAGAAAAAACAAGAATATATTTGCCTTTTATTTTATATAACTTTAGGGAATGTTCGTGTCCTTTTATATTAGAGCTGAAAGCTGTCCTTTTATCTTCAAAAAGTTTTATGCCTGAGCCAGTTATAATTGCAATCTGGGGGATAATTTTTATATTGTCAAATTTTTTTAAAATTAAATGTTTTGTTTTTCTCATCTTTTTGCTTTTTGGCTACAAGTGTAGTTTAGCAAGTGTTCAAGCTAGTGAAAAGGTTGGGGTTTTATACAGCTATAAAAATGAAGATTCATATAAGACTAACAACATTATTGGGTTTGAAAAAGTTTGGGAATTGTTTCTTGAAACATTTGAGAAAACCTATTTAGATTACCAATTTTTATGTAACATTACAAAAGAGACAAAAATTGAAGATGTTGGTGTAAACGTAATTTATTTCCCGCTTGCAAATGATATCGATGAAGATGAACAAACTTTTCTGGCTAATTTTATAAATTCTGGTGGAAAATTAATTATTTCAAGTGGTATAGGGCCTGTTTCTGATACTCTAAAACTTTTTTTGTCTGAAAATGGAATTGATTTAAAACAAAACCTAATTGCAAAAAGTACTTTAACCCTAACATACAAAATTAATGACTCATTCGTTGAATTACCAGCAGATGATTTTTATTCTGAATTTTCTTTAAGTGGCTCAGTAAGAAAAGTAATAGCCAGGTGGAGAGAAAACAATCAGCTTGCAATTGGAAGTACAAAAAATATTGCTTATATTGGTTATAGCTGGGGGCAGGATATAGATAAAAATATTGATGTCAATGTTCTTTATTTAACCATTGAAAACTTTAGTATAGATTTACTTACTAGGCTTGTGAAACCTATTACAAGAGATGAGTATGCAACAATTTTAAAAGATATTGTACTTCTTAAAGAGCAAGCTTCTTCAGTTATTCAAATAGCAGAACAACTAGGACTGCCATTACCAAGGTATAAGCTTAAAAAACACTATGATGATGGTCTTGATCTTTTACATAGTTTTAATTCTAATTACTTGTTTAATAATTACAAACTAGCAAGAGAATATGCTGAGGCTGCAAAAAGTGAATTTGCAATTACTTACTCGTCAGGTGTACCTGCAAGAGATATAGAAATTCGTGCAATATGGTTAGATCGTGGAACCATAGTTGGTTCAAAAAATCCTCTTGAACTTAGAAAATTAATTAAAGATCTTGCAGCTGTAGGTTTTAATGTTATTTTTTTCGAAACAGTTAATGCAGGATTTCCAATTTATCCTTCAAAACTTTTGTCACAAAATCCACTTATAGAGGGATGGGATCCTTTACAAGTAGCTATTGATGCTGCTCATACAGCCGGAGTTGAGTTACATGCATGGGTGTGGACATTTTCTGTAGGCAACACAAGACACAATCTTTTAATTAGTAAGGAAGTAAATTATCCAGGACCTATAATTGAAAAATATGGGAGAAGCTGGATTTTATCCGGGGTAGATGGAAAATTAAGGGTTGAAATGCAGCCAGAGTTTTGGGTAAGTCCAGCAAATAAAAAAGCTTGTGTGTTTTTACAGGAATTATTTGCCGAGATTGTTAGTAACTATGATGTAGATGGATTACAGTTTGATTATATTCGGTTCCCATTTCAAAAGAAATATACACAGGTTGGTTATGATTTTATAACTAAAAATTCATATAGAAACGAAAAAAATAAATTACCAAAAACTGAAGAAATAGAAAACAAGATTTGGATGGAGTGGAAAGCAATGCTTGTAAGTGACTTTGTAAAAGATACAAGCATGAAGCTAAGAAAAGTAAGACCTAAATTAAAAATTTCTGCTGCTGTATTTGCTTTTGATCATTTAACTAGGATGCAATTAATTCAACAAGATTGGGAAACATGGCTTATAAATAATTGGATTGATGCAGTTTATCCATTTTATTATTCATTTACAAAAGAAGAAATCAAAGAAAAATACGAACGTGCTAAAAAAAATGTCAACGAAAAAGCAATTATAGTACCAGCCTTTAATTTAAGAGCATTAAGTGTTGGTGAACTAGCAGAAAGGATTACTACTGCAAAAAATCTAGGTACGCTTGGAATTGCATTGTTTGCAACAGAGCATCTTGGTCCTTCAAAGAAAGATCTATTAAAAAGAGGTCCTTTTAGAGAACAAACTCTTTTTATACCTTATAACGATCCCTTGCAAGCATCTCAAAGGCTTTTAGATGAGTTTACAACTATTGTTGAAAAAATTACTTTTAGGCAAGCTCAGTCAGTGCTGGCAGATATTGAAACTGAGAAAGAAGTATATTTTTTAAGTCAGGGATTAAGAAATGATTTCAGGAATTACACTTCTGACAAAGCTCCTGAGATAGAAAAAAAATTGCTTGATTTACAATTTAAAGTTAAAAATTGGCTTGGTTTAGAAAAATATTTAAATAGAGAACAAAGAGCAATGTACATTAATAGCTATCTAGATCAAATAAAAGTACTTTTAAATTATATGAGAACAAGAAATGTTAATTAGTTAAGAGTGTCGAATGCTTTATTACGCTCAAAGAGGGCCTGGAAGGTAATGTGGTCATCAGGCTTTCTTTCATCAACAAAACTAAAACGGCAAATCTGGCAGACCAGCACCAGAAAAATTCACAGGCACATTTTTAAATGTACATTTTACAATTACTCTACCGTTTTCATCCGTTTCAACATCTTCTTCTAACTTTTCAATAGTTCTAAATGTGTTGGTAAAAGTGGTTTGAAATGTACCACTAGCTTTATTGTCAACAAAAGTATCTACTAAGATTGTGACAGTACCTTGTGTCCTTTCTCCTTCTGGAGTTTCATTTGTAACTTCAATGATCTTCCCATCGCTTTTTCTTTCTTTAGAGATAGAAAACTCAAAATCAGTGCTTTCAAAAGTTACTGACTCACCACTTAAAAGGGTAGCTGGATTTGATAATGCTTCAACTACAGTGAATATATTTGCATTAATGGTGTTCTTTTCTGTATCCAGCTCTGAATTAATAGAGACTTCAGTTCTACCTGTAGATGCATCAGTTACAATGTTGTTATTGCTAGCTTTTATTCTTCGGAAAGGTACTTTACCATTAAATCTACAATTTGCCTGTCCACCAGTTATAAGCTCAACTTCAATCCCTTCGTCTTGTGCAAAAGTATAAGTACTGCAAAAAATTGAGCATGCCATGAAAATAAATAAAGAAAATAATAATCTTTTGAACATTTGATCCTCCTTAACTTTAGAAATGGATAAAACAAATATATTGTATCGCACTAAGCAAAGAAAGAAACCCTTGAACCTTATATTTTAAGAAAGCTGTTTGATTATCTTAACTCTTTCTCCATAAATATTTTTTTAGATCTATTTTTTCTTTTTTATTAAATTTTATTCCTTCTTTTTCAAGAAGCTTTTTTTGCAGATCAAGAGGAATGTTTATTAGTCTGTTTGTGCTTATTCCACCTTTTGAGTTTATTACTCGTTGCCAAGGGACTGAGGACGACTGGGCGAGACGGCGAGACGGCGAGATGGTGACTTGACAAGCCAATTTTTTCTTACGCCCATTCGCTAGTCTATTCAATGCCCATCCAACAACTCTTGGGTCAAGATTTAAAAATTGTCCTATTTGTCCATAAGTAGAAACTTTTCCTTTTGGAATTTTTTTAACAAGATTGTAAACTTTCCGATAGGTTTTCATAGTAAAATAATTAAACCATGTTAGCAACAAACCAATCAATTGGTACCATTTTGCAGCAAGATACTAAATTATTAAAATCCAAACTTTTAACTATACTTGCTAAACAAAGTTATAAAGAAGGAAAAGTTACTTTAGTTTCTGGCAAAGAAAGTAATTATTACATTGATGGGAAGTTAACTACCCTTGATGCAGAAGGAGGTACATTAGTTTCAATTTTGCTATTAAGAATGTTAAAAGAAAGTGTTACTGCAATTGGTGGTATAAGCGTTGGAGCTTGTCCTTTAAGCAGTGGGATTTCACAAATTAGTTATTTACTTGGAAAGAAATTAAATGCTTTTTATATTAGAAAAGAACCTAAAAAACATGGAACCATGAAATGGATTGAAGGCCCAATAAAACCATTTGATAAAGTTGCAATTTTAGAAGATGTAGTAACTACAGGGATCTCTTCTTTAAAAGCAGTTGAAAGAGTTAAAGAATTTGGTTGTACTGTTGAACAAGTAATTTCAATGGTAGATAGAAATGAAGGTGGCAGAGAAGTATTTAAACGACAAGGCTTAGATTACAATTACTTGTTTGATATACAAGAAGTTATTGAGAGATCAAAGATTTCACGTTAATATGTTCTACCTATGCCAACTGCAACAACAATTTCTGTAATCTTAAAGGATGGCTCTAAAAAAGAAATTCCAGCAGGTAGCACTGGACTTGATCTATCCAGATCAATTAGCAACAGCCTTGCTAAAAAAAGTGTTGGTCTTTTGTTAAATGGCGAGTTAAAAGATTTGGTCACTGTTTTAAAAGATGGTGATAAAGTAGAGATTATTACCCAGGATGATCTAAGAAGCTATGAATTCTTAAGACACAGCACAGCACATATTCTTGCTGAAGCTGTACAAAACTTATTTAAAAGTGCAAAGATTGCAATTGGTCCTGTTATAGAAGATGGATTTTACTATGATTTTGAAATCCCTGATCATAAGTTAACACCAGACGATCTAGTTAAAATTGAAAAAGAAATGCAAAGGATTATTAATGAGGATCAAAAATTTGTAAGAGTTAATATAAAAGATGTAGATAAACAATTAAAAGAATTTAAAAGTCAAGGAGAAAAATTTAAAGCTGAACTTTTAGAACAATATAGAAATGAAAATCCCATCTTATATGTTTTAGAAGATAAAAATGGAAAACCAGTTTGGAATGATTTATGCAGGGGACCACATGTTGTAAGTTCTAGTCAAATTAAAGCATTTAAACTACTATCAATTTCTGGTGCATATTGGCGGGCTGATGAAAAAAAAGAATCTTTACAAAGAATTTATGGAACATCTTGGTGGTCAAAAAAAGAGTTAGATGATTACCTAAACAAGATAGAAGAAGCAGAAAAAAGAGATCACAGAAAACTTGGCAGGCAGCTTAATCTCTATACAATGCATGAAGAAACTGGTCCTGGCTTAATTCTTTGGCATCCTAAGCTTGCATATGCAAGAAATCAAATTGAAAATTATTGGAAAGATTTACACCAAAGCAACGGTTATGAATTAGTTTACACACCACATATTGCAAGAAATGAATTATGGAATATTTCTGGACACAATGAATTTTATAAAGAAAATATGTTTTATATGACTATTGATGAACAGGATTATGTTTTAAAACCAATGAATTGTCCTTTTCATGTACTTATTTATAATTCAACTAGACATAGTTACAGGGAACTGCCAATTAGACTTGCTGAACTAGGAACAGTTTATAGATATGAACGTTCTGGTGTAATGCATGGCTTAGCAAGAGTAAGAGGGTTTACACAAGATGATGCTCATATTTTTTGCAGGCGAGATCAATATGTAGAAGAAATAAAAGGAGTTATTAAGTTAGTTGCTCTTATTTATGAAACATTTAAATTAAGTTATGAGGTAGAACTTTCTACAAAACCAAAAGATTCGATTGGGTTAAAAGAGATTTGGGATTTTGCTGAAGCAGGACTTGAAAAAGCTTTAAAAGAATATGGTTTAAATTATAAAGTTAATCCAGGGGATGGTGCTTTTTACGGGCCTAAAATTGATTTTAAATTAAAAGACACACTTGGAAGAATTTGGCAAGGAGCAACAATCCAGCTTGATTTTAATTTACCTGAAAGATTTAAATTGTTTTATATAGATAAAGATGGAAGTCAGCAGCAACCAGTTATGATTCACCGTGCAATTTATGGAGCACTTGAAAGATTTGCAGCTATTGTTATTGAACATTTTGCAGGTGCTTTTCCACTTTGGTTATCATATAAGCAAATTATTGTTTTACCAATTAGCGATCGCCATTTTGAATATGCAAAAAAAGTACAAGCTACTTTAAAAGAAAAAGGTATAAGGGTTGAAGTAGATGAGAGAGCAGAGTCAGTCAATGCAAAAATTCGTGATGCAGAACTTGAGAAAATTCCTTACATGATAATAGTTGGTGATAAAGAAGTAAGAGAAAATATAATTTCAGTTCGTGCAAGGAAAAAAGGTGATCTAGGTTCAATGTTACTTAATGAGTTTACAGAACAATTAATTAAAGAAATTAACTTAAAATCCATTTAATTTTTGATAATTGGTTAATTTATCTTTATCAATTTCGTATTTCAATTAAACTTTGTTGTAAAAGATATGTAAGTTATGACTATATGTTTTAGAAATATTTATAAGTTTTTTGTGCATTGTATCTTTATTCAATGTTTACTGATTTTTTCTTGCTTAATGGCCAATGCTTTATTAAAAGAGGAAATTAAACAAATATGGAAATATGGAGGTGAAACACCTCTTCGTGGAGAAATTTGGTATGGGCATGCATCTTGGTATGGTTCAAAATGGCATGGTAAAAGGACATCAAGTGGTGAAAAGTTTAGCAAAAATAAATTAACAGCTGCACATAAGACACTTCCTTTTAATACAATGGTTCTAGTTACAAATTTAAAAAACAATAAGTCAGTAATGGTCAGAATAAATGATAGAGGTCCATTTATTAGGGATAGAATAATTGATTTGTCTGAAAAAGCAGCAGAAAGAATTGATTCAAAGAAAGAAGGAATTGCTTACGTAAAACTTCAGGTTTTAATGCCAAGCAAATAGTTTATCTTCATAACCTAAGTTAAGAAGTCTTTCTAGCTAAAAATTAACAATCATTTAATAAATTTTCCTTCTCTATTTAACAGTTAGAGGTTATATTTTATATAGATGTCTAATTTGATTTCTAAAGCTTGTACCTGATTTAAGCTGAATAAGCAAATAAAAATAAAATATAAAATTAATCAAGGTATATAAAGTCAAATCTATTGGACATTGAATAAAAGAATTTGGATTGAGAAACATTTTATGAATTTGGTAGGTGTTTTGTTCGGTTAAAGCAAAGCATGGAGTGTACTTCAATGTGGAAAAAAGGAGCAGGCATGGCAGATATTGGAAAAGGAGCAATTGCTAATTTAATAGTTGACAGTGGATTACCTGAAGCAGAACAACTTGAACAAATTGAAATTGATTCTGGATTTGAAGATGCACTTCTGGATGATGATTTAGATTTAGGAACTATAGAAGAAGATCTTTTTGATCCAAGGCTTGAGCTAGGAACTGATGACTCAATACGATTGTACTTAAGAGAAATTGGAAGAATACCACTTTTACGTGCTGAAGAAGAAATAGATTTAGCAAGAAGGATTGCAAAAGGTGGATACGATGGTATTGTTGCAAAAAGGCAATTGGTCCAAGCTAACTTAAGACTTGTAGTTTCAATTGCTAAAAAATATTTAAACAGAGGTTTACCATTTCTTGATTTAATTCAAGAAGGGAATCTTGGTTTAATTCGTGCTGCTGAAAAATTTGATCCAGAACGTGGCTATAAGTTTTCTACTTATGCAACTTGGTGGATAAGACAAGGTATTACAAGAGCACTTGCTGATAAATCAAGAACAATTCGAGTCCCTGTACATATGGTAGAAACTATAAATAAGTTTAAGAAAATTACCAGAGAGCTTTCACAAGGATTAAATCGAAGGCCAACAGAACATGAGTTAGCAGCAGCCCTGGATGTTTCTGTTACAAAGGTAAAAGAAATTGTATCTGCAAACAGAACCCCAGTTTCTCTTGAAACACCGCTTGGCAAGGAAGAAGATAGCAGGCTAGGTGATTTTATTGCAGATGCTGAATCAGCTAGGCCTGACAGCTCAGCAACTGATGAGCTTCTTCGTGGTGATATTGAACAAGTCTTAAACTCGCTTTTACCAAGAGAACGTGAAGTAATCAGACTTCGCTATGGCTTGGATGATGGACGGGAAAGGACTTTAGAAGAGGTTGGCCAGCTATTTGGTATAACTCGTGAGCGTGTTAGACAAATAGAATTTAAAGCTATGAGAAAACTTAGACAGCCTGACAGATGTACAAAGCTTGAAGGTTATTTGACGCATTAAAGACCTCGTGACATTTGTAACAGAACATTAACCTAAACAGGGCACTTTTATTATCTTAATAAGTCCTTTATCTTAATATAGTTTCATTATTAACAAGGAGAAGTTGAAAGTTAAATGAACTATTCAATTCAAAAATTGGTAAATGATTTTATTAAGCGAATAGGACCAGATGATTTAAAAATGCTTGAAACAGTTCAGTCTGATATGGCATTAAACTATATGTATTTTTTGTATAAAAAAATCTATGGTGCTTATCCAACCGGTGAAGTGTATGAAGTTTTAGCAAGTATGTTTACTAGACTGAAAGCTGCTTAGTACTTACGTGTTCTTAGAATATAAATTAATTCTATAATTCCTGTAATTTTTATTTTTTTAGTTGTACCATATTTCACTAATATGATTTACAAGGATGAAATACAATTAAGCCAAAGTAAAATTACATTAGGTGGAAAAAAGATTGTACGCAGAACATTTGGTTTTGATGAAGTATCCTTAGTTCCTGGAAAAATTACACTTGATATTGAGCTTTGTGACACAAGTTTTATTTTAGGAAAACATAAATTTGATTTTCCAATTATTGCATCAGCAATGGATAGTGTAATTAGTCCACAAACAGCAATTGAAATAAATAAACTAGGAGGCCTTGGTGTTTTAAATTTACAAGGACTTTATACAAGATATGAAAATTATTCTGAAGTTATAAAAAAAATTACTGAGATTGACAATAATGGTTTTGTTCCACTTATGCAAGAACTTTATCAAGAGCTAGTAAAAGAAGATCTAATTAAAAAAAGAATTAAAGAAATAAAATCAAGTGGAGCAGTTTGTGCAGTGTCATGCACTCCCAATCTTGCAAGTCATTATGGGCTTCTTTCACAAGAAGCAGGTGCTGACATTTTTGTAGTGCAAAGTACAGTTGTTTCCATAGAACATAAGTCAACCGAGAAATCATCTTCTTTTAACTTAAAAGATTTTATTCAAAAAATGAAAATCCCAGTTATTGTTGGTAACTGTGTTACTTATGAAGTAGCACTTGAACATATGAAATCAGGAGCAAGTGCAATCCTTGTAGGAATTGGTCCTGGTGCAGCTTGTACAAGCCGTAGTGTTTTAGGTATTGGTGTTCCAATGGCAACAGCAATAGCTGACTCAGCAGCCGCTCGTGATGATTATTTTTCAAAAACAGGACGTTATGTTCATGTAATTGCAGATGGTGGAATGTCTGTAGGTGGAGATATTTGTAAAGCAATTGCATGTGGAGCTGATGCAGTTATGATAGGTTCTCCACTTGCAAGAGCAAAAGAAGCTCCAGGACAAGAGTTTCATTGGGGTATGGCAACACCAAGCCCTGTACTTCCACGTGGAACAAGAATTAAAGTAGGATCAATAGGGACACTAAAAGAAATCTTACTTGGACCTGCAAAGTTTGATGATGGTTCACAAAATTTAGTGGGTGCACTAAAAACATCCATGGCAACACTTGGTGCTCAAAATATAAAAGAAATGCAACAAGTAGAAGTTGTCATTGCTCCATCAATTCTTACTGAAGGAAAAACATTTCAAAAAGCTCAGAAGTTAGGGATGGGGAAGTAGTTTAATGTTTACATCATAAGCTTGCATTTTCCCAAGCTAATATTGATGCTTTTACTTCTAGGAATTAAAGTCTATTGCAACATGAAGTGAACTCGTCTTACACCAAAGGTATACGGTATACTATTCTTCATGCCAAAATTACACACAAACCATGCTGCTAAGAAACGCTTTAAAATTACAGCTAGTGGTAAAGTCTTGGCCAAAAGCTCAGGCAAGCAACACTTAAATGAGCATATGTCCAGCAAGAAAAAAAGACAAATAAAAACACCAAAGCTTCAAGTACATGAAACATTAGTTGATCATGTGATGAGACAGTTACCATACAAAAATTATGCGAGGTAAGAAATAGTGAGAGTTAAAAGAGGCAGAGCTACAAGAAAAAAGCATAAAGCAGTTTTGGAAGCTGCAAAAGGTTATGTAGGTTCTAAAAGCAAACTTTTTAAATCAGCAAAACAAGCTGTAATGAAAGCTTGGAGATATGCATACAAGCATAGACGTCAAAAGAAAAGAGATTTTAGAGCACTGTGGATTACAAGAATCAATGCTGCATGCAGAGAACACGGTTTAACTTACAGCAAATTTATAAACGCATTAAATAAATCAAATATAAAACTAAACAGAAAAATTCTCGCTGATTTAGCAGTAACTGACAAAGATGCCTTTAAACAATTGGTTTCACAGGTGAAGGCGGCTTAAATACTCTTGCACAAAATCATCCAAGTCTCCATCTAAAACCCTTTGAACATCACGTGTTTCATGTTTTGTACGGGCATCTTTTACACGGCCTTCATCTAAAACATAAGATCTAATTGCATTTCCAAAGGTAGCAGAAACTGTTTCTCCTTTTATTTCTTGAATCTTTGCCTCGTGTTCTTCCTCACGTTTTGCAAATAATTTACTTCGTAAGATTTCCATTGCTCGTTCTTTGTTTTGGAGTTGGCTTCTTTCTTGATCACAACGTACAACAATTCCACTGGAAATGTGTTTTATCCTAACTGCTGTTTCTACTTTGTTTACATTTTGACCACCAGCTCCTCCTGATCTCATTGTGTCTATTTCAATATCTTCTGGTTTGATTTCTACTTTTGAGTTTAATTCTGGAATTACTGGTGTAACTTCAAGTCCTGCAAAACTTGTTTGACGACTGTCTTTCCCAGCTTTATACGGTGACTTTCTAACTAATCTATGTACGCCTTTTTCAGATCTTAAATAACCAAATGCAAAAGGACCAGAAATTTTAAAAGTAGCACTTTTTATTCCTGCTTGTTCTCCATCAGATCTTTCAAGCATTTCAAACTTATAACCATGAAAAATCTCTGCCCACCTTTGATACATACGAAGTAACATCTCTGCCCAATCTTGTGCATCTGTCCCACCAGCTCCTGCATTAATTGAAACAATTGCATCTGAGTTATCATATTCTTCACTTAAAAGCTGTTCTATTTTATAAGACTCAAGTTCTTTCCTTAATTTAGAGACTTCAGTTTCAATTTCTTTTAAGATATTATTTTCATTTTCTTTTACTGCAAGAGTAAATAAATCATTTACTTCAGAAAGCCTAGTAGACCACTTTAAAAACTTTTCTTTTTTATTTTTTAAATAACTAAAATTACTACTTAATTTTCTTGCTTTATCTTGATCACTCCAGATATCTGGCTTTGCAAGTTCTTCTTCAAGTTTCCTTATTTCAGAATTAAGATCATTTAAATCAAAGCAACCCCCTTATGGATTGCCATGTTTCATTTAGGTTATTTAATTTTATTTGTAATTCAGTTATATCCACGAGGAAAAATATATCACACTTGCTATCTTTTTAACTTTCAAGTTCATATAATCTTTTTTTCATAAGTTCCATTAAAACATTTTCCTTTTGTTTAGGACTTGTTGCTTTAAGCCATTGAGAACCTGGATGTTGAGATTGTTCAAATATTTTTCTATGAGGATTTGCAACTTCTATTTCTTTGTTCCTAGGCCAAGCTGGATTCTTAGCTAGATGATTTATTACTTGTCTAATAGTATTTGCCATAACTAGTAATAATTAGTAAATCATTTGAAACACTTATTCAAGTTAAGATAAAAATATATTAAAAATTCTAAAAAAGACAACTTGGTTAAGATTTTCTTCTTAACCAAATCAGAGATTTTACCTGATTATATTTTTTTGTTAAATCATGTACCATTATCGATTAAGTTCAAATTATAAAAAATAAAAAGGAGAATATCATGACAACAACAATAACTGACGCGACTTGTAAACCCTCAGGAAGAAGGTGGGATACTCTAATTCGTTCGGCAACAGCAGGAAAAATGAATTGGCAAGCACTAATAAACAACCAGAAAAGGTTAACCAAAGAGATGGGGGAAGAAAGATTTAATCAACTCTTAGAAACTGCTTTAGCAGGCAGAGGTCAAGGTAACTTTATTTAAGACACTTGTTAATAACACAGTAATATCTGCTGGTGAAATACCACCTATTCTTGATGCCTGACCAATAGTAATTGGTTTAATTTTGTTTAGCTTTTCTTTTGCTTCATTTGAAAGGTGCTTCATTGATTTAAAATCAAGATCTTGTGGTATTTTTATTTTTTCAAATTTATTAGCTTGTGAAACTTGATAAAGCTGTCTTGTAATATAACCTTCGTATTTGATTTCGGTTTCTATTTCATACTGATGAGCTGACGGCTGACAGCTGATAGCTGACAGCTTTTCTGTACACTCATATGTAACACCTGGCCTCTTCAATAAGTCAATTAATGAAATTGGTTCATCAATAGTTTGATCATACTTAGCTAAAATCTCATTGTTTTCTTTTGTTGGTTGGATCTTTGTTTTCTCAAGTCTAATTTTTTCTTCTTTAATAATTTTTATTTTTTCATTAAAGATTTTCCATCTAAAGTCATCAACCAAGCCAATTTCTCTTCCTAGTGGAGTCAATCTTTGATCAGCATTATCTTGGCGTAAAAGAAGTCTGTATTCAGATCTTGAAGTAAGCATTCTATAAGGTTCATCCATTTCTTTTGTAACTAAATCATCAATTAATGTCCCTATATAACTTGACTCTCTGTCAAAAATAATCAAGTCTAAATTTTTTATATATCTTGCTGCATTAATACCAGCTACTATGCCTTGAGCAGCAGCTTCTTCATATCCACTAGTGCCAAGCACCTGACCTGCTATAAACAAACCTTCTACCTCTTTTGCCATAAGTCCATGATTAAACTGAGTACCAGGAAAATAATCATACTCAACAGCATAAGCTGGTCTTATAATTTTTGCATTTTCAAGTCCAGGCAAAGAATGTACAATATCCCATTGAATCTCAATGGGCAGACTTGTAGAGCAGCCTTGCAAATAAATTTCTTTTGTATTTCTTCCTTCAGGTTCTAAAAATAAATGGTGTGATGGTTTGTCTTTAAATCTAACTACTTTATCTTCAATAGAAGGACAATAACGTGGTCCAACACACTTTATAATGCCAGCATAAATTGGAGACTTATTTAAATTTGCTCTTATAATTTCATGTGTTTTTTCATTTGTTCTTGTCAAATAACAAGGGACTTGTTCTCTAATTATTTTGTTTGGTAAGAAAGAAAAGAACGATGGTGTTTTATCTCCCCAGTGTTTTTCTAAAATTGAAAAATTAATTGATCTATCATCAAGCCTTGGTGGAGTTCCTGTTTTAAGTCTTTTGGATTTAAAGCCTAAAGATACAAGTGACTCTGTTAAACCATATGATGCAAACTCTCCTGCACGCCCACTAGAACTGGATTTTAAACCTATGTGGACTTTTCCTGCCAAGAATGTACCAGTAGTTACTATTACTGCTTTTGCATAGATAATTTCTCCAAGTGAAGTCTCTATTCCTGTAACTTTTCTTGATTGTAAAGTTTCTTCAACAAAAACTTTAGTTACCATTGCTTGATAAATATCTAGGTTGGGTATATTTTCAAGGTGGTGTTTAACCCACATTGAATATTCTTTCTTATCTGATTGAGCTCTAAGTGATCTAACTGCTGGTCCTTTGCTTAGATTTAAAGTCTTTAGCTGAAGATAAGTAGCATCAGCTGCAATACCCATTAGTCCGCCTAGAGCATCAATTTCTTTAACAAGATGAGATTTTGCTGGTCCACCAATAGCAGGATTACAAGGCATCATAGCAATGGTATCTAAATTTAAAGCAAGTAAAAGAGTTTTAACCCCAAGTTTTGCACAAGCATGTGCTGCTTCACATCCTGAATGCCCTGCTCCAATAATAACTACATCGTAAAATCTATCCATATGATTTAAGATCTAAAATTATTGTACAGGATCAACCTGAAACATGAAACACAAAAAAGAAAATTTAACTCAAATCAATGATTTTTCTGTTGTAAAGCATAATGGAAACACTGATCATAGTAAGAATGAAATACCAAGCATAAAACCAACCAATGTTGAAGGACATTATCCACGCTTCATGTTACATGGAGCAGTCAACTTGCTTAATGAGGATTTAAGAGAATTAAGCATCATCCTTGAAAGCTTTCTTCCACACATAGATAAAATTGGAATCCAATTAAATGAGACAAAACCATTAATAAAAGAAATAATTGCTGGTACAGAAATTTTTAGAAGATTAAAAGGTGTAAGTCAAGTTGAGTTATTACCTTTTGCATTTAAACAAGTACCTTGGTTTACAAGATATACTCACTCTTGCCTAACTTATGTATTTGGAGATCATATTATAAATAAGCTCCGGCCTACATTAAATTTAAATGACATAGAACTACAAGCAACCAAACTTTGTTTTTTAATTCATGATATAGGTCACGGACCATTTAGCCATTTAACTGAAAGAGCTTTTAAAAAACCAAAAGGTAGAAGTGGAAAAATACCAAAGGAATATGACCATGAATATTGGACAAGAATACTTTTAAACGAACTTCAAGATCAATTATTTGACACAAACAATAATCCATATTTAAATAAAAAAACAAACAAAGAAGAAAAAGAGAAACTTGAGGTATTTTCAAAAGCTAAGGAAATTATTTCTAAAGAAGATAAAATCATTTTTTCCCGGCTGCTTTCTAGCCAGATTGATTTAGATAGACTGTCAAACTATCTTGGTGACAGGATTGTAGTAAATGCGATTTTAGAAGAAAAGGACATAAAAGACGAAGAAACAATCAAACTTTTAAGTACGACAAATGAAACAATAGAAAACATAAAACGTATAATTAATAATTTTGTAGTAATAGGAAAAGATGAAATTGCTATTCATGAAGATGCAGTAAATCCTGTCATTCATTACTTACTTGACAGGCATATAATTAGGTACTACCTTTTAAAACATTATCGCCGCGAAGCAGCAAACAATTTACTAGAAAAAATTCTTTTACGTGCACAATATCTTGTTAGAAATAATCAACTGGATTCTTTAGGCAAAACAGACTTGCTTGTTCAAACATGGCTTTTTGGGAACCATACAGAAGCAGAATTTATAGAGTTAGATGATCAGCTCGTGTTTAATCAAATCCGAAAGTGGGGGAAATATACAAACGATCCAATACTGCATGATCTAACTCTTAGATTTACAGCACATAATTTCTTCTTGTCATATTCTTGTGAAAAAAACAACAAGCCTGTAAAACCAAATAAAGAATTAATTGATCATATAAAAGATAAAGTAAACAACGAACTAAATGTGGATATTTCTTTTTACTCTAAAGAATTAATAACTGATTATTACTTTACTTATGAAGAAACTACATCAAAACCATATCATACTGACAAAGATGAAATTACTATCTATACCTCTGACAAAAAAGTTAAAAAACTATCGTCTTACATCAAAGACACAAAAAATGAGCTTGGTGAAATTCTCTTAAATACTGAGTTCGAAAGATATTTATTTGTGGTGCCGCAGGAAGTAGAATTGTAAATCGAAAATCGATTTATATTCCCATCCCATGGATATAATCATCAATATTTTGAATGGTATCTTTCTTTGGTTCTCTGCCATTATCTTCTAAGAACTTTGGCAATGGTTGCTGGTCTAGAATCTTATCTACTTGGCTTGATGTATTTGTTTCTTTTGAAAGAAGTTTTACTGCTTCTTCAAGTTCTTTTATTTTTGTAACTAAACACTTAATTGCATCTGCTTCTGGATCTGGTAACAAATTGTGGTTTAAAGGATCTCGTTCTGAAATTTTTCTACCTTCATAAACTACAATCCTTGCTGGAATACCTACTACAGTTGAGTTTGCTGGAACATCTCTTATGACAACTGAGTTCGCACCAATTTGACAATTATCTCCTATCTTTATATTCCCTAAGATTTTTGCACCACAACCAACTACAATATTGTTTCCTAAAGTTGGATGTCTTTTTACTTTTTTTGTACTAGTCCCGCCTAATGTAACTCCTTGATAAATAACTACATCATTACCAACTTCACTAGTTTCACCAATTACAACTCCTTTTCCATGATCTATAAAAAATCTTTTTCCTAATTTTGCTCCTGGATGAATCTCAATTCCTGTAAGCCATCTTGAAACATGGGAAATAAACCTCGGTAAAATTGGAATTCTAGTCTTGTAAAGAAAATGTGCAGCCTTATGAGAAATAAGAGCATGTAAACCAGGATAACAAAACAAAACCTCAATCCAGGAAGTACTTGCTGGATCTTTTTTTTGGATATTTTTTATTTCTTCATTTAGCCAGAATAACACAACATCCCTACTTAGCTACTGCCATTGCTGGTTCTAATAAATTAGCAAAAAGTGCAGTTGATAAATATCTTTCACCAGTACTTGGCAATATTGTTACTATTAGTTTACCCTTATTCTCAGATCTCTTACCAATTTCTAAAGCTGCATAAACAGCAGCCCCTGAACTAATACCAGCTAAAATTCCTTCTTCTCTTGCAAGCTTACGACCAAACTCAATAGCTTGATCGCTACTTACATGAAAAATTTCATCAATAACTGATCTGTCTAAAATATCAGGAACAAAACCAGCTCCAATACCTTGGATCTTATGAGGAGATGGTTGACCACCAGCAAGTACAGGAGATTCTTTTGGTTCAAGAGCAATAAGCTTTAAAGATGGTTTTCTTGGTTTTAAAACTTGCCCACAACCAGTTATAGTTCCACCAGTACCTATACCACTAATAATAATGTCTACCTTGCCGTCAGTATCCTTCCAGATTTCTTCTGCTGTTGTTTGTCTATGAATTAAAGGGTTAGCAGGATTTTTAAATTGTTGAGGCATAAAAGCATTTGGCGTTTCCTTTACAATTTCTTCTGCTTTTGCAACTGCTCCTTTCATGCCAAGTGCACCTGGAGTTAAAACAAGTTCAGCACCAAAAACTTTTAATAGCATTCTTCTTTCTATGCTCATAGTATCTGGCATTGTAAGAATAAGTTTATAGCCTTTTGCACTAGCTACAAATGCAAGTGCAATTCCAGTATTTCCACTTGTTGGTTCAACTAAAACCGTTTGCCCGGGTTTTATTTTCCCTTCTTTTTCTGCCTCACGTATCATACTCACACCAATTCTATCTTTTACCGATCCAAGTGGATTTTGACTTTCTAATTTACATGCAATAATTGTTGAAGGATCTAAGCCATATTGTTTATTTAACTTATTTAATCTTACAAGTGGCGTGTTGCCAACCAGTTCTGTAATATCGTTTGCTATATTCATATATTTCTCCTTATCTGATTAAATTATATCCTTACTTAAACAAGTGTTGCAATCTTTTAAACTCCTCACTTCCTGCTTCATAGGCTATTTCAAAAAGTATAGTTTCAACTGAACTTATAATTCCTCCAGCACTTTTAATTTTTTCTAATGCAATTTCTTTATTATGAGGTACCATTGTTGAAATTGCATCTGATGCTAGATGTACCTGAAAGCTATTATGTATAAGATCTAAAGAAGTTTGTAAAACACAAACATGAGCTTCAATCCCACAAATAGCAACCTTTTCAATTTTATTTTTTTTTAAGTCTTCAACAAAATCAGGCTTTCCACAACAACTCATTGATTTCTTAGAGAAAAATTTTGCATCTTTTAAAAGTTCTTTTAATTCACCAATTGTAGGTCCTAATTTTTCTGGGACTTGTTCAGAGACAATTATTGGTACTTTATATATATTTGCACCTGATAAAAGCAATTTAATATTTTTAATAGTTTCTTCATTGTTATATAAATGAGGAACAAATCTTTCTTGATAGTCTATAAGTAAAACTACTGAGTTTTCCTTAGTAAAAAGATTTGGATGTCTTTTTTTAGAGATCATACTACCAGTTACTTCTTTCATCTCGTGTTTTTTTATTCTCAATTTGTTCTTTTAAGGACTGAATTTGGTTTTCACCAATCTCTTTTTTTATTTTCCCTTTTATAATTAGATCTCCCTTTTTTTTCTTTTCTCCTTTTTTAATTAGCTTGTTTCCTTCAGTAATTAACTTCCTTGCTTCTTGTAGCCTTTTATTAAAAATTTTATCAACCTCATCAAGTACTGATATTGCTTCTTGTTTAACTTCTTGATTTGCAGCAGGTGGAGAACTCATTGAAAAAATACCAGCAAAAGAATAACTTGTTGTATACAAAAATAAGATTAAAAAGAGAACTACTTTTTTCATTAGTAAATCCCTACAGCTATTTTTTTATCAACTTTACACACTGATTCAAAAGCATAAGCTGCATTTAACAATAACTCTTCACTTAATGCAGGGGCAATTATTTGTAATCCAATTGGTAAACCTTTAGAATCAAAACCACACGGGACAGAAATTGCTGGCAAGCCTGCCAAGTTAGCAGGAATTGTTGCAATGTCAGAGAGGTACATGCTAAGTGGATCGTCAGTTTTAGAACCAAGCTCAAAAGCAGTAGTTGGAGAAGTAGGTGAAACTAAAAGATCTAATTTTTCAAACGCATTTAAGAAGTCTTGTGTAACTAATTTTCTAACTTGTTGTGCTTTTTTATAATAAGCATCGTAATATCCAGAACTTAGCGCATAAGTTCCTAGCATAATTCTTCTTTTTACTTCCTGCCCAAAACCTTCTTCTCTAGTGCTGTTGTACATTGCTAGGATATCTTTTGAACCAGGAGTTCTTAAACCATACTTAACACCATCATACCTAGCTAGATTTGAACTTGCTTCTGCAGTAGCAATAATATAATAAACAGGAACTGAATATTTTACATTTGGCAATGATACTTCAATAACTTCAGCCCCAAGGTCACTAAAACTTTTGACAGCATCTTTAATTGATTTTTTTATTTCAACATCTATTCCTTCATCCATTAACTCTTTAATAAGACCAATTTTTTTACCTTTAACCGTGCCTACATTTAAATATTTTAAATAGTCTGGAACATCAATATTTAAAGAAGTACTATCTTTTGGATCATAGCCGCTCATATATTGTAGAACTAAAGCTGTGTCATAAATATTCCTGCCAAAAGGCCCAATTTGATCCAGGCTGCTTGCAAATGCAATTAATCCAAACCTTGATACTCTTCCATAAGTTGGTTTTAATCCAACAACACCACAAAAACTTGCTGGCTGTCTTACAGAGCCACCTGTATCAGTACCAATGCTTACAGGTGTTTCCATTGCTGCAACACTTGCTGCCGAGCCTCCTGAACTTCCACCTGGAACAGTATTTAAATTCCAGGGATTTTTTGTTTTTTTAAAAGCAGAATTCTCTGTAGAACTACCCATTGCAAATTCATCCATGTTTGATTTTGCAAGGCAAATTGCACCTGCTTCCCATAATTTTGATGTAGCTGTAGATTCATAAGGTGCTATGAAATTTTCAAGTATTTTAGAACTACAAGTTGCAGTATAGTTTTTAACACAAATTACATCTTTTACAATTATTGGTACACCTGCAACCCATCCAAGCTTTTCACCTTTTGTAATTTTTTTATCTAACTCTTCTGCTTGTTTATAAGCAAGATCTTTAGTTATAGTATTTAAAGCCTGTATTTTTGGCTCTACTTGATCAATATGTTTATAAAACGCATTTACGATCTCTTTAGCAGAAACTTCTTTATTTAAAAAAAGTTTGTTTATTTCTTTAGCTGATTTATTAATGAGTTCGAGCATTAATGCTAAAGTATTCTAATATATTTTAAGTTGGTTGGTTACTAGGATGGAAATTTTGTTAATAAGACATGGGCAAAGCAAAGGAAATGAAACTTCTACTGTTCAGGGACAAACTGATGAAGGACTCTCTAAGCTTGGGAAAAAACAAGCTACAGAATTATCAGATTGTTTTAAGGCTGGAGATCTAAATGCAATATATTCAAGTGATCTAAAAAGAGCAACAGAAACTGCTAGGCCTACTGCAAGAAAATTAAATATTAAAATAAAAATAGATCCTAATTTTCGTGAAGCAAGCTTTGGAATATGGGAAGGCTTAACTTATGAAGGAGTAAAAGAAAAATACAAAGTTGAATATTCAGCATGGTATAAAAATTACTACGTAAGACCTGGTTGGTTTGAAAGCTTTGATTCTCACTTTAAAAGAATAAAAAAAGCAATAAAAAATATTTTACAAATTCATAAATCTAACGAAAGAATTGCAATATTTACACATGGGGGTTCTATAAAAACACAACTAGCTTATTTTCAAAAGCTTAAAGGAGAAGAACTTTCAAGACTTACAATAAAAAATGGTAGTTTAACTTCAGTAGAATTTAATCCTACAACACAATATGAAAAAGGAAAGTTAATTTATTATAATAAAGAAGTAATTAAAAATGGATGAACTTAATTTAGACGCTGAAAGTGTAACTAGAAATAAAACGTATGATTCGTTTGATCACTTAAAACATCTTTTAAAAGTTGGTTGGCCGCCAGATAGCCAATTAATAAAGAAATACTTAAAAGAAAATAATTTATCAAATAATGACTTACATAAAGCTATAGAACTCTTACGAAATACGTTTTAATTGTGAATTCTTTGAAATTCTTTCATATCTTTTATATAATTAAAATCTAATTTAGAGGACATAATCATGGCAAAAAAAGGTGATCGGGTAATAATAACTTTAGAATGTACTGAGGCAAAAAAAGAAGGAAAAACTCCCTCAAGGTACACTACTACAAAAAACAAAAGAAAGCAAACTGAAAGACTAGAGTTAAAAAAATATAATCCATATTTAAAAAGATATACACTCCACAAAGAAATTAAATAAGTTGGAGAATCAGATGTCTTTTAAAAACAAGATTTACTCCTTTAAAAAATCAGCAAGAATAATTATTGATTGTTTTCTTTTTGCTTTGTCATTAATAATCTCTTACAAACTTAGACTAGAACATAATTTATCCTCAAATATACAAAACTGGTATTGGACAACACAATTACCATTTGTTTTAGGCTTTGTAGTCTCTATAAGGTTAGTCTTTTTGTACATATTCCAAATCTACAGCAAAATGTGGCGTTATACAGAAATTGGAGAAATACTAGAACTTACAAAACCAATTTTTTTATCCTCTGTAATTTTAGCTATTCCAAGAATGATTGGTCTTGCTGCAATTAATCATATTTTTGTAATTCCAGTTAGTGTGATTATTATTGATTCATGTATTAGTTTAATTTTACTTTCTTCTGCAAGGCTTATTAGAAAATGGCAAATTTTAAATAGGGAAATAAAAAAAAGAAAAAAGTCCCGTTTAAACAAAATAAAGAAAAAAAGAACTATCTTAATAGGTGCTGGACAAGCAGCTCAAGAGCTAGCCAGGAAAGTATTACAACACCCAGAACTTGATATTGAAATAATTTGTGCACTAGATGATGCTGAAAGAAAACAAAACATAAAAATTACAAATAATGTTAGAGTTGTTGGTCAAATAAAAGATTTACAAAAAGCAGTAAGTGAACATGAAATAGAAGAAATTATTATTGCTATACCTTCAGCTTTACCAAAACAAATTAGAGAAATCATAGAGCTCTGCCAGAAAACAAAATTAGAGATAAAAATAATTCCTGGTGTTGATCAACTAGCAGAAGGTAAAGTAACTATTGAACAAATTAGAAAAGTAAGTCTTGAAGACTTACTTGGGAGAGAACCAGTAGATCTTTCAATACCTGAAGTTTCTAATTTTATAAATAATAAAACTATCTTAATAACAGGAGCTGGTGGTTCAATAGGTAGCGAACTAACAAAGCAACTAGTAAAAAACTTTTTACCTCAAAAAATATATATTTTAGGTAGAGGAGAAAATAGTATATTCCAACTGCTACAAGAACTAGCTAATTTGAATTTGACTAATACAAAAATCATGCCTATTATTTGTGACATAAGAAATTACAAACAACTATGCAATCACATTCAAAAAATAATTCCAGATGTAATTTTTCATGCTGCAGCACATAAACATGTTCCTCTAATGGAAGATCATCCACATGAAGCATTTGAAAACAATGTTATTGGAACAGACAACGTTGCAAAAATTTCTGGTGCTTTAAAAATAGAAACATTTGTAAATATTTCAACAGATAAAGCTGTAAACCCAATTAACATAATGGGTTGTACAAAAAGGCTTGCTGAGCTTGTAGTAAATGCATATGCAAAAGAATTCACTGATACAAAATACATCTCAGTTAGATTTGGTAATGTAATAGGAAGCAGAGGAAGTGTAATTCCAATTTGGGAATCACAATTAAAAAATAATCTGCCAATAACTATTACAGATAAAGAAGCTTACAGATATTTTATGACAATGTCTGAAGCTGCACAATTAGTCATTAAAGCAAGTGCTACAGGTAATTCATCTGAAATAATGGTGCTAGACATGGGTAGTGAAGTAAATATCTATAATTTAGCAAAAGATTTTATGAGATTATCAGGACATGATATTGAAAATATCAAAATTATTTTTACTGGACTTAGAGCTGGAGAAAAGTTACGAGAAGATCTTGTGGGTTACTATGAAGGAGCCATTTCAACAAAGCATAAAAAAATATTAGTAATTAAACCACAAGCTCGCTTACCAAGCCTTATTAAGTCAACAATTAATGAGTTACTTAATCTTGAAGCTGATCATGAAACCTTTAAAAATAAGTTATTAACAGAAACAAAATTACTAAATGAAAGTAAAACAACGGTAAGTTTAGCAACTAGCACAACTTAATAAGATCTGTTTAATTTTTTCCACAACTAAACCTTGGATCTCTTTTGTAATTTCTGGATACATAGGCAAAGATAGAATTTCATTGCAAACCTTTTCAGTAACAGGCAGATCTCCTTTCTTATAATTTAAAGAGCTAAAAGCTTTTTGAAGATGTATTGGAATAAGATAATAAATTAATGTTTCTATGCCATGCTCATTTAACTTTTCATACAGGAGATCTCTATGTTTAGTTCTAACTGTATATTGATGAAAAACATGCTGGCAAGAGGGTTTTACAGTAGGTAAGATTATGTCTAAATCTTCAAATAAGATATCATAATGTTTTGCGGCTTGAGTTCTTTTTAAATTCCAATCATCTAAATATTTTAATTTTATTCTTAAAATTGCGGCTTGTATTTCATCTAACCTGCTATTTAAGCCAATGTAATCATGAACATATCTTTTTGGTGAACCATGAACTCGCAGTTGCTTTATTTTCTTAGCAACATCTTCATTGTTTGTAAAAATTGCACCGCCATCACCACATGCCCCTAAATTTTTTGTTGGGAAAAAACTTACTGTTCCTATATCTCCAAAAGTACCAACAAACTTATTATTAAGCTTTGCTCCAATTGCTTGAGCGCAATCTTCAATTACATAAAGCTCATATTTTTTTGCAATCTCAACTACAGAGGCAATTTCACAAGGACCTCCATACAAATGTACCGGTAAAATTGCTTTTGTTTTTTTTGTAATCCTTTCTTCAATTTTTTGTGGGTTAATATTATAATCATCTTCTTTAATATCGACAAACACTGGTTTTGCAGATGCTAGTGCAATAGCTTCACTAGTAGCAAAAAAACTATTAGCTACAGTAATTACTTCATCACCATGTCCTATTTCTAAGGCTCTTAAGGCTAAATAAATTGCATCAGTACCATTAGCGCACGAGACTACAAACTTACAGTCCAGATATTCAGCTAGTTCTTTTTCAAATGCTTCTACATTTTTTCCAAGTATATAATGTCCTGAACTAAGTACATTTAAAACTGCTTCCTTAATTTCATTTTGAATTAAAGCATATTGTTGTGTAAGATTAACTATTGGAATTTTTTTTGTAATTAGATTCACGTTAGCTAAAGCTTTTATTTTTTCTTGTGAGAGAGAGCTTGTTTTTTCCTTTTCCTTTTCAAGACTTTTAAAGCTCTCTTCATACCTTTTTGTTGTTTTAATTTCATATTTTTACTTACCTCTACTCAGCTATAACAACAGGATTATTTAGAACTGAAATGCTACTTGGATTAATATTAACTATCGGGCCTTTTACTATTTCAGTATGGCCTTTTTGAGGAAAAGCTACAACAAGTTTTGATGTCCCTACACCTCTTGAAATTAAATCAACATCAACACTAAAGTCTTTATCTGCAACTTCAGTAAGCAATATTTCTACTCCTGGCCCTCCTTCATATAAAGAACTAGAACTAAATGATTTTGCAGAAATACCTGGCGCTAATATTGCATGTCCAAAAGTTTCATCTAGATCTACTACTTTTTTATCAAAAATTATTGGTATGAAAATAGATTCTTCTTTTTGAGAAGGCCTTTGTATTTCTAAAGTAATTTTATTTTGACTCATCTTAAACTTTTTTTTGCTTCCATCAGTATTTTCAGAGATTTCTACTTCATTACTTGATTTAAAATTTACTTTTACTTCTTCATTTAACACTGTCCCTTTTGAAGGAAGAGCAGGTTCATCTGCTACTTTAATCAATGAAACTAAGGTTTCTCCTCTACCAATTTGTTTAAGCAAAACCTTTAGTGTCAACGCTTCTGGCAAACCACTTTCATCAAGCTTTATTAAACCAACTCCAGGACCTACCTTATCCTTGGAGCTTGAGGCAACAGCAAGAATATTACTTGTTGCTAATCCTTCTAAAGATACTTTATCAAAATCTAATACCATTGTATCTATCATAATTGGAATAAAAAGTGTTTGTTGATCTTTTGGAATATTGTTAATGGAAACATCAATTGAATACTTATCATGCTCACCTTTTGCAAGTACACTATTTGTACAAAACAAAACTACAAAAAATATTATGGCTATATAATTTTTCATATCGTTTTTATTTTATATCATAATAAAAAAAAGAGAGACATCAAATTGATGTCTCTCTTTTAATCTGTAAAGCTTGGCTTTACTCAACGAGAGAATTCGAACAAGCACCTCTAGCTTTAATCTTCTTAGCACTTGTACCACCTCCGGTAGAAACATTCACATAGCTACCGTTAGGTATACATTCATCTGCGGAGTAACTTGCTTTTATTTGGTTACTCTTTACCTTTGTGCTAGAAGCTTCTCTGTCAGTAGGCACTATTGATACAGTAGTGTCATTTTTTACAAATTTCTTACCAGTGATTGTAAGTTTTGTTCCAGATGCTTTATTTACACTTACTGCATTTGTTACTTTTGGAGCTTTGCCCTCTCCTGCTGTAACTGTAATATCGCCAAGAGCTATTGTTTCACCACTTACTACTAGTGAAAGTGGCAATGTACCTGACATAGACACATCAATAATAGCTACTCCAGCTGTATTATTGCCTACAAATTCTACTTTTGAACCATTAAGTGTAGCAGTTGCTCCCATTGCTAGATTTTCAACAGACAATGCTACTGCTGCTTTTCCTGGACCAACTACTGAAGTAGGGCCAAGTAATGCAAATGTTCCAGCAGTTGTTGATGCTGCTGAGTTAGTTACACTATCTGGGCTAACTGTAGCTACCACACTGCTTGTAACATCAGTACCTCCAGCTGCTTCAACTTTGCTTACACTAATCATTGTTGCACCAAGAGCTGTACCTGGTTTCAACATTGCAGTAAGCACTGCCTTACTATCTGTGATAGTACCATCCCATGCTGCACTTAAAACACTTCCCATAACTTCAGTTAAAAGTTGAGTTGCACCAGTTCCCATAAATGTTACCCCACTATCAACAGTTACTACATTTGGAGTGCTGAAGTTTAATGTAACATTTACAGCAATGGTATCATTAACTGCTTGACCATTTATTGTAATTGTAATTGTATCTGCACTAAGCATTCCAGCACCTCCACTACTAGTGCTGCTGCTTGTTGTTGAACTTGTTGTTGAGCTGCTAGCAACTGTTACTGAACTAACATCTGCTGATGCCATTGCTCCAGTTATTGCAGTACCACCAAGCATGTCTAAAACATTTCCAACAGCAAACATTGAAGTGCCTGCCATTACCCCAGTCAATGGAACTGTAATTGTAAAACTAGCAGGAAGCGCTGTTTCACTTATGATACCAACACCTTCTGACATACCTCCAGTTAAAACCAGGGCAGGACTTACACTGGATGTTGCTGATCCTAAAGTTATAATACTAGTATCTACCGTTACCTCTACAGCAAGTCCTTGTGTACTGCCAGGTACACCACTTACTGATATTACTGCTTGTGATGGTGATGCTGTTTGTGCTTTTGCAGTTGGCCAATTAAAACCAAATAGACCACTCAAAATTAACACTGCCAACATACACGAAGTTGCTTTTTTAACCATTTTATTTTCCTCCACCCTTTCCAATAACCTTTAAAACTCTAAATGACTCCTTGATTCCCTATAGCTTATTTCTTTATTGACTTATTATTTTTTTCTATAGAACTATAAAAATTAATTTAATTTAAAAGAGAGGCCCCCAAAGATGGGGGCCTCAATGTTTACGAGCTTCTTAGCTTAGACCAAGTGCAGACTTGGCAGCTTTAATTACGCCTTGTAGTTTTGAACCACCTGAAGTAATAATTGCTCCAAGACCACCTTGAGCTGTGATGTAAGTTGTCAGTTCTGACAAAGTTACTGAACCATCTGATCCTGCTATTGCGTTGAACACGTCATCAGCAGTTTGGCCACCACCACCGCCAGCACAAAGAGCTGTCTTCGTTACTGAGGTAGTCTTAGTTCCACTAACTGATTCAGCTACAGAAACTGATACGCTTGTTGCTGAAGCTGCACAATCACCTCTAAGTTTTGCAGTAAATGAGCCGTCTTCTGAGGCCACTACTGTAACTGAATCATATGTGGTTGTGCCACCAGTTGTTACTACAACTTCAGCACCACCATCTACTGCTCCTGCTGTACCTGTTACAGTAACAACAATATCAGTAGTAGCAGCTCCACTTGAGGATGCAGTTGCTGCTAGTGAAGATACTGTGATCTTGCTTGCATCTGCATTCATTGCTGAGGTTACTACCTTAGCAAATGGATTTATTTGTGGAGTACTTTGCGCTGTTAGCCTGGAAGTAAGCAATTGATTTGCTAAGCTACCAGTTCCAAGTTGAACACCTGCGGCTTCAAGCTGAGTAAGTGCTTTTGCCGAAGCTTGTACATATGGTGTGAATACTGTTGGAGTCGATGCATTATTTCCAGATGCAGCTCCTGGAGTATTAACAACTATACCAGCATCTTGTACAAAGAACACAGCAGATGCAATGAGATCAGTCGTAGTACTGCTTGCAGCAGTAAACTTAAGATTCTTCACTGTAATTGTCGTAGTCGATTCCATTGGATTAGCAGCACCACTTGCTGTATTTTTCTTGACACCTATTACTACAGTACCAATCGGTGGATTTGGATCTACTGTGGCACTTGTAACAAGTGTTGGTGTCCCATCAATTACAAGCGAGTCATCCGAGAAGCTGACATCAGCTGTTGCTGGAGCAGCAGAGAATGCAGTACCTGCGGCTGGGATTAACCAGATTTGACCTCTTGACAATACTGTTGAAAGCAAGGAATTTTCTGGGTCCAAATTACGTGGAGATACTCTCCCGCCAATTGGAATTGCTCTTGCATCAAGCTCAGTAATCTTAACTGGATGTGAAGTTGTTACTCCACCAGTAGATAACCTTGGCGTTGCACCAATCATCGCATTGGTAGATGTTTCACCTTTAGTTGAGGTAGCAACATCATCAGCAAATGCAAAGCCTAGCGCTTGTGTTGCTGCACCAAGCATGGCCTTGCCAAGATTAGCAACAATGCTTGGGCTGTTGACTTTGTTTTGTGCAATTACTGATGCTTCAAGATTGCCAGTAACTGCAATAGGACAGAACAAGTCTTGAGCATCAATTCTTATTAAGACCGCATCAGTTGTCACTGCATCTGTACCTGTACCAAGAGCTGATACAATTCCAAAGTGCAACTTAGCTGGTGTAGTACCCGCTGCTGGAACTACTACGTTTGCATTTGTGATTGCTGCATCACCAGTACCACTTGCTGCAAATGTAGCTGTCACACCACCTGTTTGAGTTATTGTATATCGTGCAACGTCATTACCGCCAAGTGAGCCTGCTGTAGCTGATGAGGATGATGCTGTATTGTTGTCATCTCTATCATCAATGACATCACAACCACTAGGAAGTTGCACTTCAAATACAGTACCTTGACTTCCTCCACCAACCTGATTAAGCAGTTCACTAAACCCGGTAGCATTAAGTTCACTAACCAAGATACCTCTTGATTCGCCTTGAACAGTTGGAGAACCAGCAATTACTGTAGTACCAGAAACACTACTACTAGCACCACCAGTAAAGAATGCTGGAGCTGGAGCTATAGTACCTCCTGAACAAGCACTCATTACAGCTGTATCAACTGTTCCACTTGTAATTGCGCTTAATACTACACTTGACTGTCCGCCACTTGAACAGCTAATCCCAAGCTGGCTGCTTTCTGATACTGCCACACCCTGAGCAGATGCAAGTATACTAGTTTGTCCAGTTGCTGGTACACCAACTAACTTAGCAAGATTTAACGTGGTTGTTCCTATTAAGTTGTTACCAGATACTTGAGCAATAAGGTTTACATCTGAACTGAAAGTATTGCTGACATTAGTTACAGCTAATCTTGGAGTGATTGCAATAATATCTCTTGTAGCATCAAAGCCATTTTGTATCGGTAAGATTGTCAAAGTGTTATTGGTACAAGACGCATATAAGATGGCATTATCAAGAGTTTGTGAGTCAGCCACCATTGTTGTACCAAGAATACCACCAGCCAGGAAGGTCGGGTTTGTAGTTGTTGCTCCTGGAGTAGTACCAAAGATATTCGTCAGTGATTGAGTAAAGAAGTTTGTTGCACTGCTAACAAGGAACCTTGTCCCAGCTTGTGAAGCAGCAAGTCTTTGTTGTGAGCTGGTAGTTGTTCCAAAGTCAACTGCAGTACCAGCTGCATTGACTGCGCTACTTACAATTGCAAACCACCCAGCAACTGGATTTGTGCTAGTTCCACAATAGAGGTGTAAGTCAACAAACGCTGGATTATATGGTTCTGCAGCTAATGTACCAGGTACATTACCATTACCAAAAGAGCCCGTTAATAAATTAGCACCATTTGTATCAGTAGTACCTGCAATTCTTGACTCTTGTACTGCAAGACCAGGGCCACCTGTTACTGATGCAATTCCCCATGTACCACCAGCTGCAAAAGCAGCAGTTGATACAGAGCTAGTTGCTGAATCAAATAGCGCTGCTCTAAGTGCACCAAGATAACCATGTCTTGAAGTTTGTCCTGCTGCATGTCCTGCTGCTGATGGAGCAGCTCCTGGAGTTGAACTACTAAGAATGATATCTACTGCACTAAGTGTAGTAGTTGCTGCAGCATTATCATCCGAGAATGTAACAGTAATAGGCGCTGCCACTGAGTTACCAAATGTAGCAGTTAAGTCAAGCGCTGATCCAGACGGCACTTCTGCTGCTGAATCAATATCACTTAATAATTCACCTGTTGCAAACACCTGGTCTTTAGTAGAAGAACCAGTCCCTGCTGTACCACGAATTAAGATGGGTTCTAAGTCAAGTGAAGCTCCTGCAGCAGAGGTTGTAGTATCAAATACATTTACTGTTGTATTTGCACCTACCTGACCTAATGCTACTAGATTTGCACTTGCTGCATGTTTATCGTATAAATCTGTCGAGTCATCATCAGCATCTAATACAGCTTCAAGCTGTCCTGCTGGTGATGTTATTGTACATAAATTAATCGTTCCGGAAATACCTGGTATTGCTGCTGCTGCTGTTGTTGTCCCTGCACCACCAGCTGTAGTCGTTGTAGCTATTGCACCAATTCCTGATGGTGGATTTGCCTCAATAGTTGCTGTCAGTGTCCCACTCAGAGAAACATCTCCAGATGGTGGAACTGCAATACCTAAACCTGTAATTGAAATGGTAGCTGTGTTACTGCCCGTATTTGTTTTAGGATATGTTTCAACACCTGCACCACCAGTAGTATCACCATCTCTTGCAATTGCAACAATTGCTCTCCCAATTCCTGCTGTACCAGTAGTTACAACACCTACACTAATTGCTAGGTTGCTATCTGGCGTACCAGTTGTATTGTCGCTTGATAGTGCATTTGAAATTGTCGCATTTGCAGGAAGTATTTCATTTGAATTTCCAGCTGTTGTATCCTGGAAGCCTGGAACTACAACAAAGTTTGTACCAGTAGGTGGAACAAATGAAAATACATTACCTGTAACATTACTAGCTGCCGAGATGTCGCCTCCTGTAGTTGCATTTGCAGTTGCACCATTTGCTGATCCTGAAGGTGCGGCGTCCTGTGCTGGTGAAAGTTCAGCAGCTGTTAGCGTGATTTGTATCGTACCAATGTTATATACCGTCACTAATGCACCAGTTGAAGTAGTACCTGAATGTTGAAAACAAGTACCTGCTGTAGGTGCAGTAGTAGTTATCGCTGCTTGAGCACTTGGCCCAACAAGCGACAGTAAATTTGAAAACACAAACGCGAAAACAAACATGAGCGCAATTCTACGCTTAGTCCTTTTCGATGAAATCAATTTCATTAATTTCTACTCCTTTTTTTTTCTTTACTTTGAATTAAATTTCTTAACTTATACATAACTTCGTATTCAGGCCAAAACATTTTTGAAATTCTTAAGTATCAAACCTCAAAAATTTTTAAACCTAATTACACCAGGGTTAAGAATACACCAGTCTGTTTGAACTTAAACACAATCATAAAGTTCCTCTTAACACAAAATATTTATACAAAAAAGTATTACCGGTTTATATTGGGTTAATAGTTTCAGCCAATGCCTTGTGGAATTTCAAGATTCAAAAAATCTTCCTAAAAACTTGGGTTATATTATTTTGAGAACTTTTAGGAGAAATCCTAAATGAAAAAAGATATACCGCTCAAAACAATTTGTCAAAGTTCAAAAAAATCTAATGTTTTAAAATTAATGTGTCTTTAGTAAAAGTGCAACAAATAAAATCTAAATCACTTACAAAAAAAGAACTTCTCAATAACAAAAAGAGGAAAGCCTTAAATCTAACAAATTCAATTTATCTTCTTTCTACCATAGCTATCACTTTATTTATTTACTTCTTTTCTTTATTTAGAGAATGGCAAGCTTTTGATGAAAGGGTCTTCTATAATGAAACAATATTCCCTATACCTACAAGACTCGACGAAATTAGTGAGCTTATAAAATCATTTGTATTAAACTATCATATAGAGTCAACCAATACCTTTTTTTCAAATAATCTCACAGTACGCTCCAATACATTAGCTTCAATCCTGGTTCTAATAACATCTTTCTTCTTAAAAAAGAACGCTTTCTTATATCACCTTCTTCAACTGAGCATACATCTTTTAAATGTAATTTTAGTATGGTTTATATTCAAGAAGATTGCAAAATTAATTGCACAAGAAATCCCTTCTAAAACCAGTTATTTATTTGTCTCTTTGTTTACCTTATTATGGAGCTTACACAGTGCTAATACTGAAGCAATTCTTCTTGTAACAAATTGGGATACTTTGCTGACATATACTTTTTGTTTTAGTTTTATTCTCTATGAAGTTTCACTAATTGAAAGCAACAGATTTACCGTTTCAAAGCTTAGTACTTTTGGTATTAGTATACTTTTTTTTCTTACCATGCTCTTTACCGAGTATGCTTATACACTACCTTTAATCTTATTTTTCATTATTTTCTCATTCACTTACAAAAATCTAAACGACATAAAAAGTGCTCTTTTGATTTCAGTAAAAAAAACAAATCCATATTTTTTAGGAATAATTTTTTACATCATTACTTCCTTAAGTAAGGAGGATTCTCCTTTAGTAAATATATTTCAAGCTAACTTCCCCGGAAGTAATAACTCTTCTTCCTTTCTTTATGCTTTTAATGTTTTTACTGAAAGAAATTTATGGCTTGTTCCACAAATTTTTACTCATTTATTGAAAATATTGTTTTTCCCGATTACTCTTTCGACATATCAATCAAACCTAATTCCACTAGCAAAAACTTTAATAGAACCAATCTCAATACTTTGTATGGCTATATATTTCTTGTTTTTAACCTCACCGATAATTCTATTTTTAATTTTTAGAAAAACAAGGGGCTCTTTTATCTGTCCTTTAATCTATGCTTTTTTCTTTTCGGTTTTTCCATTTTTGCATGTAATTCTTCCTACTTATTGCTTGGCTGCAGACAGATATTGTTATTTCCCTTCTTCAGTACTATTTTTAATACTTTTTTCTATACTTTTTCTCAAAATAAAAAACCAAGTCTCTTATAATTCAAAACATATCACCATAACTTTATCTTGTGTACTAGTTTTATTAGGAATTAGAACATTAGTCAGAAGTCAAGAATGGAATAATTCATACTCCTTATATCAATCAGCACTAAAAGTTGAAAAAAATCCATTGTATAAAGGGCAAAGATTAATAATATTTGCAGATTACATTGGTGCAATGGGTAATCAACTACAAATGGAAAAATCTTTAAACGAAGCTTTTACTAAACTTAAAACATCAATTAAAGAATTAAAAAAACTAAGAAAGAAATATCCACGACAACCAATTACATTAAAACTATACGGCTTGGACTACGATACACTCCTTATGAAAGCTGCATATGGAATTGCAACAATTAAACATGACAACTTTCAGGAACCAGCAGAAAAAACACTTAAATACTTTGAAAAATTTATAAAAAATAAGCTGCACCTTGCAAGTGTGAATCAGTTCAACTTATATGCAGATTTACTTTCTAAGACAAATAACCAGAACAAAGCAAAAGAGATTTTAGAGTATGCATATAAAAAATATCCGTATTCATCATCAGTAATATATTCATTAGCAGATTACTATTTACTTTATGAAAACAATCTCGATAAATCTCTACAGCTTCTTCAAAGAGCTTACAAGCTTTATCCAAACAATGTACTAACACTTTATAAGCTTTTTAAATATTATGAAAAAACAAATGATCTTCCAAACCAAGCAAAGTTTGCTTATCTTTTAGGACTTAGGGAGCACTCAGCATCAAGCTATCAAAGAGCAGTTCAGATTTATCTAGATCTAAACCAACTACCTCTTGCATATAAAGCATTAAAAAAGCTTGCAAGACTAAGAAATGCTGATCCTATAACTTTTTTACTTACAAGTAGATATCTTGATTTAGTAGGAAAGAGAGAGAATATCTTACAAACTTTAACCAGTGCATATTTTCTTGCAAAAAGCCAAAAAAATACTGATCCAACTGTTACTAAAAGTATTTTACTAAGTTTAATAAACGTAAACTCTCATGTAGGAAAACTTGATGATTCCAAAAAATACTTAAAAGAGTTTCAGGCAATGAAAGACTTAACTACTGAGGATAAAAATAAAATTAATGAGTTCAAAACTAAACTTGGAATTAAATAAAGTAAAGCCTAATTGGTTTTGTACCTTAGCAGTAGCAATTGTATTTTTAATATATTCTTTATCACTAAAAAGAGATTGGCAATATTTTGATGAAAGAATTGTCTATAATGAAGGACTTTTTCCTGTCCCACATAGCCTGCACGATTTATTTGAAATAATAAAAACTTATACCTTTACTTATAACCTTGACTCACAGAATGCATTGTTTTCAAATATTATTACTTTGCGCTCAAATTTATTTGGAGCAATATTAAATATCATTATTTCTTACTTATTTAATAAAAATAATTTTTTTTACCATATACTTCAAGTTTTAATTCACTTAACTAATACATTATTTGCCTGGTTAATTCTATATAAACTACTCAAACTTAAAAATTTGAACTCTTCAATATGTTCTTTTACAGCAACTTTTCTCTCCCTACTGTGGGCATTACACCCAGCTAATGTTGAAACAGTATTACTTGTAACTAATTGGCCTTCACTTTTTACATATACGTTCTGCTTTAGTTTCTTACTACATATCATAACAAAAATAGAAAATGGAAGTTACAAAAACTCTATAAAGGAAGGAACATTACTTACTCTACTTTCTTTTATAGCCATGCTTATCAGCGAATATTGCTATATCATTTTTGCAATATTGTTTTTTATTTCACTAGCATTGATCTGTCCTAAGCAAAGTTCAGCAAGAAAAGCATTTGTTTCTTCTCTAGAGTTAGTATTTCCATATATACTTGGACTAGTATTATTTGTTTCTTACTATATTTTCAGAGCTTTTACACTTGGCATAGAAAGTTATTTAAGTCAAGGTTCATTTAGCACTTCACTTGAAAGAATCTTATGGATTTCACCACAGATTTTTTTACACTTTATAAAGTTATTTTTCTTCCCTAAAGCACTTTCTATATTTCAGTCAATTTTATTAGAGCTATCTTCTTTTTACCCTATTCTTGCTCTTTCCTTACTTATTTTGCTCATTGCCTTTCCAGCTGCTTTAGTGTTCCTAAATAGAAGATTCATTCCTGTCATTTTCGTTTATGGTTTACTCTTTTCACTCTTTCCATTCTTACAAATCATTTCTCCAGGCTACTGCTTAATAGCAGAGAGATATTGTTATTTTCCATTGTTTATTTTGCTCTTAACTGTTTGTCAACTAATATCAAAACAAAATAAAGTCATCATTTTGATTTTTTCTGTTATTATTTTAATTTTTGGTATTAGAACTACCTATAGAATCCTTGATTGGAAAGACTCTTACACCTTATATAACTCTGCTCTACACGCTAGTGAAAAAAAATTGTATAAAGGGCAGGTACATTCAGTTCTTGGTTATTACTTTACCTCAATAGATAAGAAAAAAATGAACAAACACATGAAGTTAAGCATAAAATACTTAAAAGATGCTATTGCAGAATTAGACACTAATAAAAATGGAAGGGTTTCAAACATATTGAAACTCTATGGCTTAGATAGAGAGTCATTAATAACCACTGCTGCTTTTACCATTGCTTCAATAAAATTTGAAGATTTTAAAGAATCACCACAAGAAATTTTAGATTTCTATGAGCCTTATTTAAATCAAAGCTTAGAAAGTACTGGCAATTCACAGCTCAATTTATACTCAAAACTGTTAATTGCCACTAGTCAAGAGAAAAAAGCAATTAATATTTTAGAGTCTGCAAGAAAAAGGTATCCTACAAGTCCCTTTTTAATTTACACTCTAAGTAATTTATACTTAAAGAATAAGGACATAATTAATGCTGAAAGAATTATCAGTGAAGGTTATCTCTTATATCCATCAAATAAAAGAATGCTACTTAGAATGATAAAACTTTGTGAATTAAAAAATGATCAGTTGAATCTAGCTAAATATGAATACTTATTAGGGCTTAGGACTCATTCACAAGTTGCCTATCAGAGAGCTGCTCAAATATATCTCTTTTTAAATAGGCCTAATGAAGCAAAGTTCATTATTGATAAATTATTGACTTTAGATAAAGGCAATGTAATAACATTACTTTTGCTCAGCAAATATTTTCATCAAAAAAAAATATAAAATATATTGAATCATTAAAATCAAAACTGAACGTAAGCTGATGAAAAATTTAAAATTAAGTTTAATGTTTCTATTTTTAACCCTTGGTCTTATATTTTTATTCTTTTATCCTACATTGTTTTACAAGGTTAAAGCATATGATGAACTAATCCCATTTAAAGAAGTTCTTCTTCCAAGTTGCTTTTCGCTATCCGAGATTTTTGAATTAATTTCACTTCTAGGTTTACATAATCATTTTGAGGCCACAAACACAATGTACTCAAACATTGTTTCACTACGCTGTAATCCACTCGGTAATCTCCTGCAAATGCTAATCCAGTGTTTCTTTAAGAAAAATCCTTTCAACTACCATCTATACAGCCTTGTCTTGCACCTTATAAACACTGTTATTCTTTTCCAATTAATTACCAGAGCGTCCAATATTTTTAAAAGCACAAATTCAAATCAATCACAGAATTTTTACAGATTGCTTTTAATATCCTTGCTTACTATATTTTGGTCTACACACCCAGCAAATATAGAGTCAGTTTTACTTCTTACAAATGCTAATATAGTTTTAAGCTACACATTTTGTCTCTTAGCCACTTACTTGTATTTAAGTGCTATCCCAAATGACTTTAAGCTAGTTAAGCTTTCACTACCAAGATCAAGTGTCATTTTTATTTTATACTTGTTAGGACTCTTTACTGCAGAATTCCATTTTTTGTTACCATTCATACTTATTAGCTACACAACTGCCATAAACTATTTCTTCAATAAAAAATCCTTATTAAGCTCCTTTAAGCAATCACTTCTAAGTGCAATGCCATTTGTTTTAGGTGTAATAATTTTTATAATCTCTTTTTTGTTCTCACACACCAGCAAGAATATTAGTATTCAATCAAATCTTAGTCTTATTTTAGAAAGAATCCTTTGGCTTGCACCACAAATCATATTTCATCTTATAAAACTAGTCTTCCTGCCAATAAAGCTCTCAATTGATCAAAGCCTTTTAGTTAACTTAGGCAGGTCGTATTTTGATCCTTATAGTATCTTTTGTGTATTATTTATATTTCTTCTTGTAACTTTAGCAATGATTTCTTTATCTAAGGCAAAGAAAACGTTTCCTTCATTCTTTATATTTTTCTTTTTATTTCTTCTATCACTGGTACCTTTTTCACAAATGCTAGCACCTTTATATAATCTCTGTAGTGAAAGATATTTATATCTCCCTACCCTCGTACTAACCTTTGGTATTTCACACTGGTTATTCCAAGTAACAAATAACAATAAAACATTTGCAAAAGCTGTAATTCTAGTCTTTATAATAATTGCCCCATATACAATTAGAGCTTACTTTAGAACTTTAGACTGGAGAGATAGTTTTACTCTTTATTACTCTGCAGCTAAGGCAACAGATAACCCATTGTATAAAGCATTTAGACTAAAAGGACTAACACCACAAAACAAAATATTCTCAAAATACATAGAAAGAGAAGTAGAGCCCAAATATATAAAACTTGCTTATTTAAATTTAAAAAAAGCAATAAAAATTTTAAGTAAAGAAACACAAGAGTATGACTCGTCAACTCCTAATATCTTAAAAGTTTATGGACTTAATCCTGCATCACTTCTTTCTAAAGCAGCCTGTACACTAAGTCAGGTAGATTTTACACTAAACAACAATCTTAAAAGAGCACTTACAATCATAGCTCCATATACATCTAATCTAAATTTATTCAGTATTGCAAATTTGTCATTTTACGGTTCATTACTCTTTTATAATAACCAGCTAAACGAAGCTGAAAATGTCCTTAGATTTGCACATAAAAAAGATCCATATGCAACATACATTATTTTTCCATTATGTGATTTAATCCAACAAAAATATGGAACCTTAGACGAAGTTGAAAAGTTAACTTTACATGCATTTAAATATTATCCATACGATACATTTACTCTACTTGTAATGAAAAAAATATATGAATTAAAAAGGGATTACGACAAGCTTGCTTATTTTTCCTATGTATATGGCTTAAGGCATCATTCTATTGATGATCTTAAAACCTCATATAGTTTATTTACACTGACAAATAAAAAAGACTGGGCTAAGAAATCACTAAATAAAATTAGATTTTTAGAAAAGAAATTAAAAATCACCTAGTATGCAAATCAACAAAAAATCACCACTTGTATTTCTTTTTTTTACATGTTTAATTGTGTTTGGATTTTATTTTCACACTTTAAACTATCCATGGAAACACTATGATGAAAAGATTGTTTTTGACGAAGCCTTGCTTCCTATCCCATGTTCATTTTTAGAAATATTTGAACTTATAAGAGAATTCGGGGTAATTAATTTCTTTGAAGCTGCAAACCCTTTCTATTCAAATATTTCAAACTTAAGAGGAACACCTGTTGATGTATTGTTTTTCTTGTTCATCTTCTTTATATTTAAAAAATCTACATTTGCTTATCATTTGTTTTCACTTATTTTACATCTTGCTAACACTGTCCTTTGTTTTTATCTGCTAAGTCAAGTTGTAAGCACTTATAACAATAAAACTTCAAGCTCCATAAAATATACAATTATTTCTCTATTAACACTCCTTTGGTCACTTCACCCAACAAATATAGAATCAATACTGCTAGTTACAAACATAGGCTCACTTGTAACTTATTTCATGTGCTTACTTATATTCTGGATATTTATAACTCACAAGAATAAAAACACTGTAGGATTTAACTTACAAGATTCAATAATTCTTTTTATTATTTATCTTTTCCCTTTGCTCTTAAATGAATATTCAGTTACATTACCTGTTGCACTATTTTTTTATTTTTTTGCCACAGATACTTTTAAAAACAAAAAACCACTTGGCCAATCATTAATAAAAGCATTAAAAGATATTTTGCCTTTAATGTTCTCACTAATTATATTTTTTATTTATTATTTTATTTTTTCACCAAAAAGGATTTTGGCTGAAAGTAACTTGCTTGTTAATTTTGAGCGTATATTTTGGCTTGCACCACAGATACTTATACATTTCTTTAAGTTAGCTGTCCTTCCTATAAATCTATCTGTAGATCAAAGTGCACATGTACAACTATCAAACTCGATTTTTGGAATCTATAGCATGATATGTTTTCTAATTACACTTATATTATTTTCTGCAACAGCTATATCCATATTTAATGCAAGAAAAAAAACTTGTTTTTATTTTTTAATATTTCTGCCATCTTTAATTACATTAATCCCCTTTCTTCACATTCTTTCTCCAATATACACACTAGCAAGTGAGAGATATTTATACTTACCACTGTTCTTTTTTATATTTGGATTATCACACATTATATTTGAGCATCTTAAGTCAAGCAACAAAACAATATTAATTACAGTGATCATTTTTTTCATTGTTCTTACATATAGTATAAGAACTTTAAATAGAATATTTGAGTGGCAAAATAATGATACATTTTTAAGTTCTGCTATAAAGACTGCACCAAATAATTTATATAAAGGTCTTAGATTATTTACTCTCTTAAACTCACTACAAATATCCAACCAAAGTATTTCTTACTTAGAAGCAAAAAAATACATAACTCAAGCTAAAAGTTATTTAGAAAAAGAAATTAAAAATCTAAAAACACAAAAGGCAAAGCAAAATGATAAGACACCAAAGATTATTAAATTCTATGGATTGGACAAGAACACATTACTTGCTAAATCTTATTTTCTGCTTGCTCTTTTAAATTACAGTTTAGATGGAGACTCTGAAAAAGCATTAAAAACATTTTCTCCATATGCTAAAAACTTAAAAGTTTTAGATACTACTATTCTTGATTTTTATTATAGAATTCTTTTTCTAACTAAAAACTCAGAAAAAGCAGAATTAATTCTCTTAGATTCTCTAAACAAAAAAAGAATAAGTCCTATATTATATATCGCTCTTTCTGATCTTTATGAATACAAATCAAATGATTTAAAACTAACTGAATATTATTTAAAAGAATCATTTAAGTATTTCCCTTATGATCCACTAACTTTATTTGGGCTAAAAAGATTGTACAAAAAACTAAATAATCTTGAATTATTTGCATATTACTCTTACTTATATGGACTTAGGATGCATGATCCTAGTAGCCTTAAGGAATCAACAGTTGTATACATCACCCTAAATAACAAGGAAAGAGCTGAAAAGTTGTTAAAAAAATTGCTGGCTTATTACAAGATCGATAGTCAAATAATCAATATCAAAACCATGTTTAAAGATAGATTTGGACCTATCTAATTTATAATTTAGCTATGCAAAAAATAAGGACTTACTTTTTTCTTTTAACTACACTAATAATTGTCTTTTTATTCTATGCTCATACATTAGGTTATCCCTGGAAACATTTTGATGAACAAATTATATATAACGAAACGGTGTTACCTGTACCATATTCTTTTTCACAACTCATTGAATATCTAAGACATTTTGGAATTAATAATTTTTTTGAAGCTTCAAATCCATTTTATTCATCAGTCTCAAATCTAAGATGTGATCCTGTTAATAATTTTATTACTCTTTTTGTTTACCTAATTTTTAAAAAATCATACTTTTTATATCATCTCCTTTCACTCTTTCTGCACCTCTTTAATACTGCCTTGCTTTTTTTAATAATAAAAAAAATCTCAATTACATTTATAAATAATCAAAATCAATTCCAGTCTTTACGACTACTTTTAACATCAATACTCACACTAATGTGGTCATTACATCCTGCAAATATCGAATCAATACTATTTGCATGTAATTGGTCTGCAATATTAACCTATAGCCTCTGTACAATCCTTATATTTTATTTTGTTAATTTTGGACTAGAAAACAATAAGATAAATCCGGTCGTAAAGTTTATAACTGTTTTTATACTCAGTTTAATTCCTTTATTTAATTCAGAATACTCAGTAACTTTAGCGCCAGTAATATTTTTTTATCTGCTTACAAACACTATCTATAGAACTAAAAACATCAACCAGTCTTTATACAGTACCTTCGTAGAAACATTACCACTGCTCATTTCATTAGGATTATTTATTATTTTCTTTTTATCATCACCAACCAAGTCAAATTTGCACTTAACAAATTCGCTTTATCTACATGAAACGATTCAAAGATTCTTTTGGCTTTCTCCTCAAATATTTTTTCATCTCATAAAATTAATTTTCTTTCCGCTAAATCTTTCAATAGACCAAACAGCAATGGTTTCTTTTTCAAAAACTTTGTTCTCTTCATATTCAATATTCTGTAGTACTTTATTTCTTACTATAATAATCATTTTATTGCTGTCACTCTTCTTTTGTAAAAAGAAAATATTTTACTTAATGTTTAGCACTTTGTTCTATTTTTCAATTACAATTTCTCCTTTTTTACACATACTCTCACCTTCTTACTGCATAGCTAGTGAAAGATATTTATATTTCCCCATGTTCATGCTCATGTTTGGCATATCACATTTTGTATTTTATTTAATATCAAGAATTACACATAAGCAAATAATAATTCTTACCATTGCTTCAATATTTCTACTGATTCCACTAAGCATTAAAAGCTATACAAGAACACTTGACTGGGAAAATAGTGTCTCATTATTCACATCTGCTCTAAATACAGCACCCAACAACTTGTTCAAAGCTATTAGATATGAATTTCTTGGAAGCATCTTACTTGATTATTATAAAGATGAAGAATCTCAACAAACAGGAAAAAACTATATAAATAAATCAATTAATTTGCTTGAAGAATATATTAAAGAGCAAAAGGCTATAGATAAACAATTTGGAAACTCAATACCAGAAGTTATAAAATCCTACGGTTTAGATCCTAAGACCTTGCAGGCTAAAGCAGCCTATCTGTTAGCATTTACCAAAATAGGACTTTTAAAAGATTCAGACTTAGCCTTTAAAATAATTGACAAATATCTAAGCAATCTACAAATTACTGATACTCAAATACTTGATTTATATCTAGGGCTTCTTTTTGCAAGGAAAAGTTATGATAAAGTAGAAACGATATTAAAACATGCCTTAGAGAAAAAACTTAGTCCGACCTTATTAGTTATTTATTCAGAGCTTTATAAAGCAAAATACAATGATTATAAATCTGCTGAAGAAAGTTTAAAAAAATCTTTTAAGTATTTCCCGTACGATTTACAAACCCTGTCAGGCCTTAAAAGATTTTATCTGGAAACAAACAAAGCCAGAGAATTTGCTTATTATTCATATTTACTTGGAATAAGGATGCATTCATTGGAGAGTTTATATAATGCATACAACATATACACAAAACTCAATGATAAAGAGATGATTGAAAAATCACTAAAAAATATTGAACTAATAGAAAATAATTCTATTTAAGAAATGCTTTAATAAGATTTAAAAAGTCTTGTTCTACTGGTTTATGATCACTATTAAATGTAACAAGTTTTACTTGTTTGTTTAAAGTTTTTAGTTTATTAAAATAAAACTCAATTTGCTCTTTTGGTACATGGGTATCTAAAGCACCTTCAACTAATGTTATTTTTGCATCATCAGGGATTCCATTTATATAGCTTAGTGGTGATGAAAGTCTCATCTGTTCATAGGGGTCTTTAAACTTAAAGAAATGTTTTTTAAATAAGGATTTAACATTGTCTCTTTTTGTATTTAAGAAATTATATTTAAAATCAGTAATAGGAAATATTGCTAGTACTTCAGAAACTTTAGATTTAATATTTTGATCTGCCTGACTTAACAAATTTAAAGCTACTGAGCCACCTAAAGATACTCCTGCAAATTTAATCCTTCTAGTATTAAATTTATTTACTATGGTATGGACCTCTTGTAATGTCTCATTAATTAACTTAGGAGATGGCCATAACCAATAAGTATCGTAGCCAAAACTTACAAACACCAAATCTTTTCTATAAATATCTCCCAGCATAGAAAGAAAAAAACCACCTAAATCATATGGACCAAGCAGAAGAGATTCATCATTACCAGCTCCTTGAAAATAAAAAACTAAATCTACAGGCTGATTTATATTTGCAGGATATTGCCTTTCAATTGGTGTATGAATTAAAACATTTATAATTTTTGCTTCTAATGGATATCGTTTCCAAAAAGGAGGAAACATAACCAAACTTAACAGAAGTAAAAGACCAAAAAATATTAATAAAGCTTTTTTTTTCATCACTCAATATTCTATTTTAATAAAGCTTGAATTACTTCTCCAAATTCTTTGCCTGGTGATAAATGATCTGTATTAAACTTTAGAAGTTTAACATTTCTCTTAAGTTCTTTTAGTTTATTATAATAATCTTCAATTTGTTCTGGTGGTATATGAGTATCATTTGTACCTTCTATAAGAGTTATTTCAGTATGGCTAGGAATGCCACTTATGTAGTTTACAGGAGAAGATAGCTTCATTTGTTCTTTCGGGTTTTCAAACTTATCAAAATATTCTTTTAGCAAGGTATAAATGTTTTCTCTTTTTGTTGTAGAAAAAGTATAATCATAATCAATAATTGGAAACATCGCTAACACATTTGTAATTTTATCTTTTAGATCCCGATCCGCATTACTTAAAATATTTAATGCTAAGGCTCCTCCTACAGAGATGCCTACAATAAATATTTTTCTTGTATTAAATTTGCTTGATATTTCATGAATATTTTCAACTACATCTCTAACTATTTCAGGATTTGACCAATGAAATCGTGGGTCATATGCAAAACTAACAAATACTAAATCTTTTCTATATACATTATTAAGATCAGGAATATTTAACCCGCCAAATGGAAAATCTGCCAGTAAAAGTGTTTCTGCAGAACCTCCTCCATTTAAGTAAAACACTAAATCTACAGGCTTATTGTTATTATTATGTTCTCCAACAGTTGATAGATTCTCTTTTGCTGTGTGGATTAAAATATGAGTTACCTTAGCACTTATAGGATTAGTTACAACAAACGTAAGTAAAAAAAACAAAGTTAATGTTGTAAGCCCTTTAATAATAAGCAAGCTTTTCATACCTACTGGCCTATTATACTTAAATTCATGGAAAAAAATAAATTGGAGACTGTGCCTAAAAGTAAACAAGCAAAGCAACATAAAAAAAATTGGTCTTGGTCACTTAACATTGACTTGTTCATATGTTTAACTATAATTTGTATCCTATATATCCCTACTATAAACCGTGAATGGCTTTTGTATGACGAGAGAATAATTGTAGATGGAACATACTTTGCAACCCCATTATCACTTGGTGAAATATTTGAAATAATAAATAATTTTGGTCTAAATTTTAATGTGCTTTCTTCCAATACAATTTATAGCTCAAACTACTTAACTAGGACATGTCCGCTTGCCCAAATATTTGGAATGCTTATAAACTTTTTCCTAAAGAAAGAAGCAGTTTTATATCATATATTTAATCTGGTTCTACATTTAATAAACACTGTACTTGTATTTTATATCTTAAAATTAACTTTTAAATCAACAAACAATCTTAGTAGACTACCGGTAATACTTTTGACCCTAATATGGGCTACTCATCCCGCTCTTACAGAATCAATATTACTATCAATTAACTGCGGAGCAACTTTTAGTTACATTTTCTTTTTTTCCTTACTCCTTGATTTTTTACTAAACAGAGACAAGAACACTTCCTTTATAAGAAGATTAATCATTCCTATTATATTTTTCATTCCAATGCTTATAAATGAATACATTGCTGCACTTCCTGTAATCCTATTTTTTATCTCAACACACTCAGCATATAAAACAAGTTCACTAAAAGCTGCATTTAAAAAAGCTTTCCAAGAAACTGCTCCATACTTAATAGGTCTACTTTGTTATGTATTATATTTTTTCTTTACTACCAATTACCAAGCAAGTCACCTGGCAGCTGAAAATGAATTCGTGGTTTTTTTAGAAAGAGTGTTTTGGCTTTCACCACAAATATTTTTCCACTTACTGAAAGTAACATTTCTACCCCTAAAGCTTTCTATTGATCAAACTGTCTTTGTCAGCCTTGGGAAAACATTGTTTGATCCATATTCATTGTTTTGTATCATTTTTCTGGTTTGTTGGCTTTTTATTCCATTAGCTTTTTACATCTTAAAAAGAAAGCTCGAAAATTTATGTTTTACAACCTGGACATTCTTTCTGGCTCTACTGCCATTTCTTCATATCTTAATGCCATCATATACTCTTGCAGCTGATAGGTACCTATACACCTCTATTATGTTCTTAGTCCTAGGAGCAGGGAAAACATTAAGCAATTTAACAAAAACCAAACAACTCCAATTAACAATATCAACAGTACTATCTGTTATATTAATTTTACTTTTTACAAGAGCCCTCTATAGAACTTTTGACTGGAAAGATAATTATTCTTTTATAAATTCTTCATATAAAATGAGTTCTAATCCATTATTTAAAGCCATGAGACTTGGGATGCTTGGAAAAGCTATGGCTGTATTTGAAGGAGAAAAAAAAGAAGAAATAAAAAATTACTTTTTTCAAACTCTGGATTTACTAAGAGAAGCCAGGGACAACTTAACAAAAGAAAGAATAAAATTCCAAGAAAAATTACCTCTTGTAATTAAAGTCTATGGACTAGACTATGATTCCCTTCTTTCTAAAGTTGCCTTTTTAGAAGCTTCGTCAAGGTGTCTTGAATTAAATGAAGGTTACAAAATTGGTCTAGAATTACTAAAACCTTATGTAAAAATTATGGGTAAAACTGAGCCAAGAGTCTCAGAACTTTATGCACATTTATTAATAAGTGATAAGAAATACGGCTTGGCAAAAAAAATTTTATTAAAAGCTAATGAAACCTACCCTAATACTCCTTTTACATTGCTTAGATTAATTGATTACTTTATAAAATATGAAAACAACAAAGAAAAAGCAGAGAAGTATCTAATGCAAGCATTAAAATTCCATCCTTACGACAAAGCTGTTTTATTAAAAGCAATAGAGTTTTATCAATTAATTAACTCACCAAGCCTTACAGCTAAGTATGCATATCTCTATGGACTAAGAGCCCAATCAAAACTTGCTTACAACCAAGCACTATCTATATTTCTAGACTTAGGAGATCTTAGCAATGCAAAAAAAACAGTCAACAAACTTCTAAAAATAGACTCACAAGATCCCCAAACCTTATATCTTGTAAGTAATTATTATTATAAAGTTAATGATCTTCAAAAAGCACTAGAATTTCTTTTAAGAGCATACAATACAATTTCAAGCTCAGATACTAAGTTAGCCTTCAGCATAACTTACGCATTAAGCAGATTGTACATTCATCTGGGAAATAAAGACGAAGCAATTCGATTTTCACAAGACGCCTTACGATTTGCTAGAACAAACTCTGATTCACTTCATCAACTTGCAAGATTATATAAATCATTAAACCTGACTGAATATTTTAACTATTGCATAAAAGAAATTTTCAATCTACAGAATAATACAGGATAACAGATGAACAAGAAAAACAATTATTGTTTAATTATAGGACTTCTTGTTTGTGTAATAGCAGCGCTAAGTATCTATATTCCTACTTTGAGTCGTCCATGGGTTTTTTATGATGAGAGAGTTATTTATAATGAAGATTTTTCTCAAATTCCCACAACATTTACTGAAATATTTGAAATAATAAATAATTTTGGCCTTGTTAATAACTTCAACTCAAGTAATTTTCTATACACTTCAAACTCCGTTAATAGAAGTAATCTACTTGGTATACCATTTTTACTAACTGTTGGTTATCTTTTTAAATTAAATCCTTTTTTATATCATGTACTAAATTTGCTATTTCATGTAATTAATACTGTTATTGTTTATTTAATAATCTCAACAATTTTTCCTACAAGATCTTTATACACAGTCTCTATCACTACTTTAATAACGTTAATCTGGGCGTTACATCCTGTACATGTTGAATCAATTCTTTTGTCCACAAATATTGGGGCAACATTAAGCTATATAGTTTTCTTCAGCTTGTTTTTAGACTTTATTAAAAACAGAAAAAGGAATTATCTAAAATCAAGAACATTATTTTTATCAATTCTTTTTTTAATGCCAATGTTATTAAATGAATATATTATTGCTTTGCCATTAATTTTACTCACATACTCATTGATTGAAAACAAGTTAGCAAAAGGTCAATGGCAAGTTGCACTTAAAGATACATTTACAGAAACAAAACCTTATTTTATAGGGCTTGGTATTTTCTTAATATATATTCTGTTTTCACAATTTAATTCATTTCAGGTTTCATCATCCAGTCCTATGATTTTATTTCTTGAGAGAATCTTTTGGTTATCTCCACAGATTTTTATTCATTATTTAAGCTTAATTTTTTACCCTGAATTGCTTTCATTAGATCAATCATCACATATAACATTAGGAAACTGGTTGTTTGATGGATATGCTGTATTTTGTTTGTTATTCTTATTTTCCTGGTTATTTGTACCATTTGTAATTTTTAAGTTCAAAAAAGATACTCATAATTTATTGTTATTTTCAGGTTTATCTTTTATAAGTCTTATTCCTTTCTGTCAAATATTAACACCTACATATTGCTTAGCCGCGGAAAGATATTTATATACTCCCGTCTTTATAATTATATTTTGCATTACGAAGTTAATAACCAACTGGATTACAAAAATCTTTCCTTACAAACAATGTTTCATAGCTTTCTTGTCTATAAGCCTTTTATTACTTACCATAAGAACTACCCTCAGAATACAAGACTGGAAAGACAACAAGTCACTAATAAACTCAACTATTAATACCAGTACAAATTTATTATATAAAGGACTTCGTACAAGTCTACTCCCTGAGATTATTTTACAAAATGATCCTCAAAATACAAGTGAAGCAAAAAAATACTCACTGGCTTCGTACAATTACTTTCTTAAAGCAATAAAATTATTTAAGAAGGAGAAAATTAAATATTCTAAAATACCTTTAATACTACAATCATACGGATTAGCTCCTGATTCATTAATAGCTAAGAGTGCTTATTATATATGTTATAAAGCATTTGAAGAAAACGATAATTATAAATACTATCTTAAGTTTTTTAAGGATCACATTAATAATATAAATGAATTAGATCCTCAAAGTCTTGAACTTTATGCAAATTTATTAATTAAGAACAACAAAGTCAAGAAATCAAAAAAAATATTTGAATACGCATATAAAAAATTCCCAACAAGCCCTTTTATATTAGTCTCGCTTATTAGATTTGAAAAAGATATAGAAAATAATTTACCTAAAGCAAAAAAGTACTTAATAGAAGGAATGAAACTATATCCATATTCAAAAAGAATATTATTTGAATCCTTAAGTTTGTTTCAGAGAGAAAACAATTTACCAGACTATGCCAAACATTCTTATTTATATGCACTACGAACACATAATAAATTTCATTATCATGAAGCACTAGTTGGATTTTTAACATTAAATCAGCTTAATATTGCCAAAAAAATAATTAAAAAATTAATGCTACTTGACCAAAATGACCCTCGTACTTTTTATCTATCAAGCAGTTATTACATAAAAACGAATGAACTAGATAAAGCCTTGCAAGAATTAAATCAAGCTTACACACTTATTAAAAATAATCAAAAAGATTTACAACTCTCATTTAACATAAGTTATACACTTGCATACCTATATTTAAAACAGGGCGATCTGCAAATTGCAACAGCATATGCTCAAGAAGCTCTTAAGTATGCAAAAGACAACTCTATTAATTTAAACAAGATAAAAGCTTTACTACAATAATCACATATCCGCAATTTTTCCTAAGCAATTAAATTAATATATTTTTTCTCAAATTAATTTAAGAACAATAAAATAATTGATGAGGTCTTTACATTCTTTTAATTTAACTACTCGGGGGCAAGCCCCCGAGATTAGAACCTTTCCCCACTAAACAATCCTAATTGCCTTGCTGCTTTTTCCTCCCTATCCATCTCTCTAACCTGTTCTTGTACATATTTTCTTACTGCTTTCTCATCTCCATT